>CAZLOC010000420.1:0-3544 GCA_964560935.1 uncultured Anaerolineaceae bacterium
TTTCCACCACCTGTTTCAGGTCGTGCAGGCTGAAGGGCGTCGGCTCGGTTACCAGCAAGGCGAAATCTGCGCCGCGGATGGTCTCCACCACCGGGCAGGATGCGCCGGGAGGGGCGTCACGGATCTCAACGGCAGGCGGATTGGCAGGCGTCCACTTCTTGAGTTGACGGATGATGGGCACAGCCATCGGCTCACCGACGTTCATCACGCCCTGGGCGAAGTCGATACCCTGCGCCGCCAGGCCGTTTTCCAGCACGCCCATGACATTGAGATGCTCGCTGATGGCGTGCTCCGGGCAGACCAGCGTGCAGCTCCCGCAGCCGTGACACAGTTCAGGAAAGACCAGCGTTTTCTTGCCGATGACCGCGATGGCGTGGAACTGGCACACCTCGGCGCACTTGCCGCAGTAGGTACAGATGTTCTCGTCTACTTGCGGGATGAGAATGCCAACTTCCTTGCGGGTGTCGAGGGCAGGATCGAGGAAGAGACCGGCGTTGGGCGCTTCCACATCGCAGTCCAAAAAGCGGACGGACTCCTGCTCAGCGGCGACCAGCGCCAGGCTGGTGGCGACGGTGGTCTTGCCCGTCCCGCCTTTGCCGCTGGCAACCACAATCCGCATCAGTGCTGGCCTCCGTGATGCCCTGCGTGCGTGGCGGCTTCAGCTTTGGTCAATTGACCGGCCTTGAACATTTCTAAAATTTCATTCACGCTGCGGGTTTCGTTGCCGGGCGCGAGATACATTTCGATTGCAGCAGCGGCCAGCGTGTCGAAAGCATTCGGTCCGAAGGCCCCACTGACCACTGCTCCCACACCTTGTCTGGCAACGAATTGTGCTGCCTGCACACCCGCGCCGCCCGAAGCGGACAGCGCCGGGTTGTCGAAAACCCGCCATTCGTCGGTTTCAGTTTCCACGATGCAGAACGCGGCGGCGCGCCCAAAGCGGGCGTCGAAGGGGGAGTCTAGCGTGTTCCCGGAGATGGAGATTGCGAGTTTCATGCAGGTTCCTTTGTGGGCAGAGAATAGAGAACAGTGATTAGAGATTAGGGAACAGAGAGTAGTAAGGTGAAATGCCTGTATACTACTCTCTAATAATCTGCTCCCCTAATCATCTTGCTTTTTCAGCGCATCCAGACGTTCTGTGATGCTTTGCAGTGCAGATTGCAGGGATTTGACCTGGGCCTCCAGCCAGGAGCGTTCCTGCTCCGGGGCAAATCCAAATCCGCGACCAAGGCCACGACCTCGTCCGCCGCGGCCAAAACCGCGACCGCCAAAGCGGCCAGTGTCGCCCTGTCCGGCGCAGTTACCTGCGCCGCGCCCCGTGCGTGGACCTCCTCCGGCAGGGCCGGTTCCGTCTCTAAATGGCATGCTGTCACCTCCTTTCAGGTGCCTTATATGAAAATAATGTAGTAACGGATTTATCCGTTAGGGCGACTGACCCTTACAGGGTGCTTCGCGAAGTCGCTACTACATCAAAACTATGAACTTTTCTTGACAGCGTCATAGGCTGCCTCCAGCGCTTCGATCTCTTTCCGTCTCTGGCGCAAATTTTGGATCCAGTCAGCCAGGATGGCTTCGCCTTGTGGGGTAATGGTATAGACACGTCGCTGTGGACCCAGGCTGTTGTCATCCCAGGTGTCGCTGACCAACCCGTCTGCTTCGAGGTTATGCAAGGCGCGGTAGATAATGCTGATGTCCATCTGCTCAGGCTGGAAGCCGAACTCACCCAAGCCGTTCATCAGGCTGTAGCCATATCCCGGTTCACGGTGCAACAGTACCAGCAAGCATGATTGCAGAAAAAACATTCTTTGACGTCCCCCACCTCGACCTCGTCCACCGGGCATTTGCGCCTCCTTTCACAATTTGTCTATAGTATATTCAACTATAGACAAATTGTCAATAGAAAGTTAAAAATTTATTTCTATATGGATGTGGTAGGCGCGACGCAGACATACGTGTTCTATGCGACATTACATTCATAAAAATATCCAGCCCCTCTTCTTTTCTGTCGGAGGAGCTGGATTATGGTTAGGATTCACATTTTTTGATCAGGCAGGTGCAGAAGATCTATATTTTCCGGCGCGTGAATGAAACTCCAGAACACATCCCGGGGCCGATGTGGGGTGCTGATCCTCTTGCGTACCATATAGATTGTGCGTTGTAGAGTCAGGCCATCGACTGAAATAGCCACAACCTTACCCTGTTGTTGCAGGTTGCCTATGGCCATGGTAGAGACGAAAGATATGCCGTATCCGGCTGCGACCGTTCCTACAATGGCTTCCGCATTGCCCACTTCCATAAAAACCTTTAAGTCATCCAGGCTGATATCGTGCTTGGCCAGTTCCGTCAACATGACGCGGCGCGTACCGGCTGTTTCTTCGCGCAGGATCAACGGCTCTCCTAGGATCTCGGCTGGTTCAATGGAAGACCTGGATGCCCAGCGGTGATCGGACGGCACAATCAGAGTGATTGTGTCGCGGAAGAATTTCTGAGATTCCAGGCTCGCATCACTAATCTCGCTGCTGACAACGCCAATGTGTGCTTCGCCTTCGAGCAGGTTTAGCGCGGCGTGTTCCGGTCCGCATGCTAAAATACGCGTCTTGATGCCTGGGTAATGCAGGCAGAAACGTGCTGCCAATTGCGGCAGGATGTATTTTCCAGCTGTGGTACTGCATGAGATGCGTAATTCACCTGCAATTTCCTCATTCAAAGATGACATCATGTCTTTGAGATCGTTAGTGTCATGGATTAATCGGCGTGCCCAGGGCAGGAGCAAACGACCCGCCTCGGTCAATTGCAGACCAGTATTGCTCCGTGTAAATAGCATGTTCCCCAGCTCCTGCTCCAATAATTTGACTTGATGACTCACCGTAGGCTGGCTGAGATGGAGTTGTTTGGCAGCTTCTGAAATGCTTAGACATTCAGCTGCGCATAGGAATGTCTCGATCTTTTGGATATCAATCATATCGATTTCCAATCTCTGGTGCCCGAACAAGGTAATTTTGATTGATGGATTTCCCTTTGCATACTGTATTTTCATCAATCATTATCATGCTGTCCGGGTACAGTATACGTCATTTTGACTGATCGCTTCAACCCGGAACCTCGGCCCGGCTCAATCCCCTCGAAACATCTTGCTCTTCTCGAACAGTTGTGGCGCGATGATATACAGACCGCGTCCCGTCACAGCGACCGTGCCGTCCGGCAGGCAGATCTCGCCGCGCGCGTAAAGTTTTCGTCCGCTACGGCGCGTGATGTAACCTTTGGTGCTGATAGTTTGGTCCAGCGGCACCGGCTTGCGATAGTTGACTTCAATTTTCGCTGCCGCTGCCGTATACCCTGCCTGCCAAACTGCCGCGCCCATCACCTCATCCAGCACCGCCGCGGACAGTCCGCCATGCGCGTAGCCAGGAGGGCCTTGTTGCGCCAGCGTCAGCGTAAACTCGGATGAGACCACGCCTTTTTCATCCACGTACCAGCGCAGTCCGACGTTGTGCGGGTTCTCAGAGCCGCAGACAAAACATGAGCCGTGTTCAGGGAGTTGTTT
>CAZLOC010000421.1:0-3525 GCA_964560935.1 uncultured Anaerolineaceae bacterium
TAAGTCGCTGTTTGAAATTTGAGTAAATCCCCGTCAACACTTAAGAAGAAAACTATTGACACCCATTAAGGCTAAGTAGATTGGCCCTATTACGAATCTGTCACATGCGGATCGTGGGATATTTCGCCCAAAAGTTTAAAGAAAACATCAACTACTTGCGGGTCAAAATGCACTCCAGAAAGACTGCGAATGTGATCCAGCACTTCTTTCTCTGGCCACCCACCTCGATAGGGGCGGTTCGAGCGCAGCGCGTCCCACACATCCACAACCGCAAATATGCGCGCTGGCAATGGGATCTCTTCGCCCTTCAACCCGCGCGGATAGCCAGTCCCATCCCATTTTTCATGGTGGCAATATGGAATGTCCAACGCGGGGAGCAGGTAGGCAATCGGGGACAGCATTTCATAGGCATACATGGGATGTTTTTTCATGATATCCCAGTCTTGAGGAGTAAGCTCATCGAGCTTGTTCAAGATCGAATCCGGGACGCCCATTTTCCCGATATCATGAAGAAGAGCGCCTCGACGGATATGAACGATTTTAGATTTACTGATCCCCATCGCACGCGCCAGCCTGACGGTCATATCTGTAACGCGCAAGGTATGAGTTTCCGTTTCGCGGTCTCGCAGGTCAAGGGCGCGCACCCAACCCTCGATGGTATGGTCATAGGCTTCACGCAAATCCAAATAAGCGGATTCCAAAGCCCGTTGGGTGGATTTCCGCCCGGCCATGGCGAGACGCTTAAGTTCATCATAGGCGTCGGTAAGCTCATCCTGCATCAAGCGTGTTTCATTCCGCCTCTGGATCAGAGCCTGGCCAATTTGACCGAATTGGGTCGCATTTTCGACCAGGAGAAGCAGCCCGGCGTTCAATTGAGTTTCATCCAGCGGCAAAACGTGAAACGTCAAATAATGAATAGATCCATCCGGGAGATCACGACCTACTCGCTCCAGCTGAAACGAGGGCACAATACCTTGCAAGATAGAACGCAACACAGGTTCGGCACCTTTAAATTCATCCAGCACATCCGCCAAGAGTTGGCCTTCTACAGATATATCCGGATCAACCAACACTGACCGGAATTTTGAAGAAGCCTGCACAATCGTAAGATCAGGAGCCACCTGCGCATGAGCCAATTGATATAGCCGACCGAAAGCCTGGGCAGCCCGCGCAGCTAGCCAAGGGGTCGCCAGGTGTGTCGTAGTATTTGTCAAGCTTTCTCCTCGATCAAATCAGCCAGGTGTAAAAAGGCGGTTTCTACACTCTCCCCGGACTTTGCACTGGTCAAATAAAAGGATTGGCCGCCTAACGCTTTAGAAATCGACCACAACTGCTCGTCAGAAATGACGCGTTCATTGACCAGGTCCACTTTATTGGCAAGAAACATCAGGGGAACCCGGGGGTTGAGCGTCCGCATCTGCCGCGCATAACCTTCGAAGACATCCAGTGTGTAACTGCGGGTCAGGTCACAAACCATCAATGCCCCCGCAGCCCCATGCAGGTAAGACATCCTGACCTTCGTATCAAGGTCCTCTCCCCCGGTCATATCCCAAACCAATAGATTGAGTTGGCCGTATGAGCGAGTAATTACCTTGCGCGATATTTTTACCCCGATCGTGCCCAGATACTTATCGTCAAAGCGATCCTCCACAAAGCGACGCACCAGGCTCGTTTTCCCTACTGCAAAGTCTCCCAGCAAACAGATTTTCTTTTGGATAAGTGTTGTCATCAGTGCTCCATTGTATTCAGGGGATTTGAGTAGGTGTGATTTGATCTGCCAGTACGGGTTCAAGTAGCGTGATCCACTCTGCAAGCACCCAGCCTCGTTGCAAACCATTTTCGGCTTGCCACTCCACTTCCATCCAAAGACCATACACAGACAGGACCCTGACAGAGGTATTCCGGCGCAATACCGTAAACCGCAAATCGCCGCTATAGTCCGGTTCAGGTCTTACCCAGACATTTCCCGCTGCAACGGCCATAATTGGAGTTGGTGTAAAGCTGGGGGTAAAAGTTGCAGCAGGCGTGAATGTGTCTGTTGGTGTAAATATAGGTGTAGCAGTAAACGTAGGAGGGCTTGTCTCGGTAGCGGTAAGGGTTGACACAGAAGTGGCTGTTGGCATCGCAATGGGTGTGTCTGAGGGGAAAGCCAATGGGAATAACGCAATCGTAAATTGAAGATAAAAACAGGCCAATCCAACCAAGATGATTCCTAGCAAACTGCCGATGGCCAAAGCCAACTTTGTCCCACGGCTCAAGGGTTCGGCAACTTCTTCAACATCAGCATATTCATCTGCTAATATCGCAAGCTTGGGTCGCAAATTTGGTATAGTAGTAGAATCCCCATTGTATCGTTTGAAAACGATCCCATGGCTGACATGCATTTCCGAAACCAGGGTATGCATCCTGGAACGGAATCCCTCTGGCTCCACCCCTGTGATAACCACTGCGAGATATGCAGTGCGTCCACTCTGGATGATGATCCGTTGGTCGCCATACTGCACTTCATCCAACTCATTCTCTGCCTCACCTTGTCCAAAAGAGTCATGTACAAAGTCACGAGTCGCAGTAAGCATCGCACTGATGAGATCGGTGTCAGGCGCTTCATCCTTACTCGGGTGGTAATGTGCAAGTAGCAAACCAGATCCATGCTGGATCAAGAAAATCTCCCGGATTGCAAAAGGCAGGGCATCTCGCAAGGTAAGCTGGGAGGCTGGAATGCCGCGCAGGCGCGCGAAGACAATTCGCAGAAACCCCTGCGGGCCAATCGAACGCCTCAACTGGGCATCGATATTACGCTGTAACTCTTTGGCAAACTCACCGATCGCCCGCTGTACCGTCTCACCAATAATAGGGAAAAGCGCCTCAATCATGTCTTTCCGTGAGTTACGGATCTGCACGCGAATTGCCTCCCCCATCACCGGGCCAAGCGCTTCGGCCATTTCATCACGCGAATCGCGGATTGCACCTCCAATCATGTTGCCCAATTCGGGTGCAACGCGCGGGATGAGCTCCTCCGCGTCCTTTTGAATTTTCTTGCGAAGCTGTTCTAACTCAACCAGAATGTCTTCCAATTGCTGTTGTAAGGATACTTTATCGGTATCGGTCTGGCGCTGAAGACCATCGATCTGGCGCTCAAGCGCGCCTAGGCCTTCTTGTACATCTGCCAGTAAGATAGCACGAATGGAATCGAGCGGGTTAATACCATCCCCTGTTGGGCCTGTGTTTATTGTGTCTTTTGGTGCTTTTTCCATATAGAAAGCCCATCATTATGCATAAACAAGTTTAGGATGAGGATGGCTCAGAATCATTTCCCAGGCGAATTCCCAGGTCTACCAACATCTGCCCCAACTCTTGGCGCGATGTCTTTTTGCTCTCCAAAGAAGCGATTAAGTTAAGGAATTCCTCCCTCAAACTATCATCGCGCTCGCGAGACTCGGATTGTGTGCGTTCTACCAATTCCGCCAACTCTTTTTGAACAGAGCAAAGCTGGTTCTGAAAATCAGCAGCAAGCTTCTTGTATTT
>CAZLOC010000422.1:0-3520 GCA_964560935.1 uncultured Anaerolineaceae bacterium
CGCATCACCCAGCGGTTGACCGGGCTGGGCTCGACGATCACATTGGGCTCGCCCTGTAAGTCAGCAATGACGGATTCAGTGGTCCACATATCCAGGTCTGCGTCGCCGTTGATCAGCATGGTCTTGCGGACAGATTCGTCCGGCACGATGCGGACAGTGACCGTATCGATAGCCGGCTTGCCCGGCTCGAAGTAGTTCTCGTTTTTGACGAAGGTCATATGGTCGCCGTTGATCCATTCCTTCAAGACGAACGGGCCGCTGCTGAGCGGTTGGCGTCCGCAATCCCAGTCTGCAAATCCCTGGGATGCATCGCAATAGTGGGCAGGCCAGATCACCGCCTGCTCGCCTCCGAACAGCGTCAGGTATCCGGGATAGATCGTATTGAAATACACGGTGAAGGTGTAATCGTCCACCTTTTCTACGCTGTCCACATAGTCGATGCCCGGAACCCAGCCGCCGGTCTCCGGATCCACGATTGCCTCGTAGGTGAAGATCACATCATCAGCGGTGAGAGGCTCTCCGTCTGACCACTTCACATCCTGGCGTAATTTCCAGGTGGCAGTCATGGTCCAGGCATCCTCATCCAGGACAACGCCGCCATTCTCTACGGTAGGAAGCTCGGCGGCCAGTTCAGGGAAGACATTGCCCTGCGGGTCCATATCGGCCAGGCCCAACATCACCAGCTCCATGACCAGATAGTCGTAACCCGAGTCCGCAATAGCCGGATTGAACGAGGGTGGGTCTTCGGGTATGACGATCACGATTGAGTTTTCACCACCTCCAGTCGCGGCACCACCTCCCCCACAGGCTGTCAAGGCCATGCTCAGGGCGAGCATAATGCTGAACACCGGCATGGCCAGTTTGAACATTCTAGGCATTTTCTCCTCCTTCAGAGAACTAGAGAATCAAACGATACGGCACGCGCTGCAATACCCTGTTATTATTGCATATTTTTTCCGTTGTGTCATGTGATTTAAGTCATTTTTCAAGAAGTTTCGTGACGTTTATGCATTTTTTGCTTCAATAAATGATGATTGAGTAATAAACAATCACCTGCTGTGATGATATATCTTTGACATTCTGTCCTTCCCGTGTTAAACTACGCCCGCTCACACTGGCGCTCTCGCGAGAGAGCGCCAATTTGTGCGGGTGAAAACCATGCGAACCGTTTTCTGGGATTACGAAACCGACGAATTTAAAATGATCGACCAGCGCCGCCTGCCGGGCGCTTTCGAAGTGTTGGCCTATCATGACCACAAATCCGTAGCGCAGGCCATCACGGACATGGTCGTGCGCGGCGCTCCGGCGATTGGCGCAGCGGCCGGCTTTGGCCTGGCCCTGGCGGCGCGTGAATCCGCTTCAAACTCGACCTCCGGCCTGCTGGCCGATCTAGAGGCTGCATCCGCCGTTTTGAAGGCTGCCCGTCCCACAGCCGTCAACCTGGCCTGGGCAATTGATCGTGTGCTGCGGAGTGCAACGTCTTATCATCCCCGAAGGGGACCGGACGTTGCCAGTGCGGACGAATTGCGTCAGGTCGTGCTCGAAGAAGCCCAACGCATCGCGGACGAAGACGTGGAAATCAATAGGCGCATGGCCGAGCACGGCGCTACCCTGATCGAGGATGGCGACATCGTTATCCATCATTGCAACACCGGCGCACTAGCTACTGTGGACTGGGGCACCGCTCTGGGCGTCATCCGCACCGCCTGGGAGCAGGGCAAGAGGATCCATGTGCTGGTAGACGAGACCCGTCCGCGCCTGCAGGGTGCGCGCCTGACCGCTTGGGAGTTGGAGCAATACGGTATCCCCTACGACATCATTTCCGACAATATGGCCGGTCACTTCCTGAAGACGGGACAGGCCCAGAAATGCTTTGTCGGTTCCGATCGCACGGCAGCCAACGGCGATGTAGCCAACAAGATCGGCACTTACATGCTGGCGCTGGCGGCTTATGACAACGGAGTGCCTTTCTACCCGGTTGTGCCCACATCTACAATTGACTTATCTCTCGCGCACGGTGGACTGATCCCCATCGAAGAACGTGACCCCGTTGAAGTGCTGGGGTTGCAATTCCAGGGTGAGCAAATTGCCCCGGTCGAAGCCCATGCACGCAACATCGCCTTCGATATAACGCCGGCCAGGCTTGTGACTGCCATAGTAACTGAAAATGGCGTGGTCTATCCGCCTTTTGAAACCAATCTGAGAAAGGTTGTTGAAAGTTGAACGTTGAAGGTTGAGACACAAACCTTCAACTTGTTACATTCAACCTGTAATTGACTATGGACATACTCCTCACCGGCTCTGTCGCCTACGATTATTTGATGACCTTTCCCGGCCTGTTCAAGGAACAGATTTTGCCGGAACGACTCGAATCGATCAGCTTGTCATTCCTGGTCGAATCCATGTCCCGCCAGCGCGGGGGGGTGGCGCCCAATATCGCCTACAGCATGGCTTTGCTGGGAACGCGTCCGCGCGTGATGGCGACTGTGGGCGAAGATTTCGAGGAATACCGCGCCTGGCTCGAAGGTAAGGGTGTGGATACTTCCCTGATGAAAGTCGTCCCCGGTGTGTTCACGGCTTCGTTCTTCGCCACTACCGACCAAGCCAGTGCCCAAATTGCCTCGTTCTATCCCGGCGCAATGGGGCATGCCTCCACCCAGTCCCTCAAGGAACTGCCCTCGAAACCGGAGCTGGTGCTGGTGTCCCCGAACGAACCGGGTGCAATGACCAAATTCGCTGCCGAGTCGCGCGAGTTGGGGATACCCTATCTGTACGATCCGAGTCAGCAGGTCCTGCGTTTGAACGGCGAAGAACTGGCGCGTGACATGGAAGGGGCCTACTTATTGTTCTGTAATGATTACGAGTTTGGACTGATCTCCAAGAAAACGGGCTGGAGTTCGGACCAAATTTTGGAGCATGTAAAAGTATTAGTCATCACCCGCGGCAAAGATGGTGCGGATCTGTACGCAGAGAATAGTACAGTTCATATCCCGACCGTGCCCGAACGCGAGATCGTCGACCCAACAGGTGTGGGCGATGCTTTCCGCGGCGGCTTTTTGGCCGGTTACAGCCGTGGCTTTGACTGGAAGCTGTGCGGCGAAATTGGCTCGCTGGCTGCGGTGTATTGTCTGGAGCAGAACGGCCCGCAGAGCCATTTCTATACGCGAGAAGAGTTCGTAGGTCGCTTCCGCGAACATTTCGAGGATGGGGGGAAGTTGGATATTCTTTTGTAGTCTCACAAGTCTTGCAGGTCTAACACGTCGACCTGTGAGACCTGTTCGATATGTCAGACTTGTTAGACCAAATTAAGGAGAAAACATGAGCAATTACGATATCAAAGACATCAACCAGGCCGAAGGTGGCCGGCGGCGTATCGACTGGGCCGAGCGCGAAATGCCCGTCTTGCGGCAGATACACGAACGCTTCGAGAAGGAAAAACCGCTCAAGGGTGTGCGTGTTTCGGCCTGTCTGCACGTGACCACCGAGACAGCCAACTTGATGCGCACCCTGCAAGCCGGTG
>CAZLOC010000423.1:0-3515 GCA_964560935.1 uncultured Anaerolineaceae bacterium
CTGTGCACAAGCGATTGCCGGACTGTGTGACGCGAAAGAACCGCCGGACTTCGAGCCCGAGCCTGGGCATCAAGTGGCCTGCTGGTTGTATCAATGATCGACGAAATGCCTCGCACGCTTCTCCTCATTGCCCTGGGCCTGCTCCTGTTCGGGTGGGTGATGCCCTTCCTGATGGTGATCAAGGCCGTCGAATCGACCTTTTTTCTGAATTTTCTCTCCTGGGGAGCCTCCGTCGGCGGCCTGTACCTGGGCGTGATGGCCGTGGCAGGCCTTGTCCGCAGGCAAAAGAAATAGGGCTCTTCGGGAATCTCCGTGGTAGATACCCGGATTTTGGGGTGTGGGCGTGCGTGCGCACGCCCACACCCCAAAATCCGGTACCCTTTCACGGAAAACCCTGAATAACCAGAAATAGGAGTTCGCATGGAGAAGGAAAACATTCGCGAAGCCATTTCCGCCTCGATTGGCTGGGCACTGACCAAGGATACGGAACTATTATATGGCTGCCTGGTTCAAGATGAGCGCTTCTTCATCTTTCACCCGGATTCAAAGAGCACCATTCGCGGATTCGAGGCATTCAAACAATACGTTGAACGGCTTTTTCTCAATGATGCCTTTAAGGCGACCGGTTTCGAAATCAAAGAGTTGGATATTCACATGGCGGAATCCGGGAATGTTGCCTGGTTTGCCTGTCTCCTGGACGACCACGGCGAATGGAATGGGAGGCCTGCCTCCTGGATCGACTTCAGATGGACGGGTGTTTTAGAAAAGCAGAAAGATAAATGGAGAATTGTCCAAATGCATTTTTCGAAGGCATCTGACGGTTAGTCACTACCCTGACACACAGAGAAGGTCAACGTGATGACCATCTCTCGCATTTTTATTTGGCCGAGAATGAACCAGTGGTTGGAACAATTGCATCGTTTATTGTTATGCGACTCGGCGGCGATAAAGCCGGACGCTTATAAAGAACATCCCCCGAAATTTTATTCGGGAGGAACAATTTTCGACAGTTGTTTGATCAAGGGTGGAAGTTTGTTTTGGACTGTATCCCACACTTGTTTGATGTCCACTACATCGTATTCATGGATCACAAGGTTTCTCATACTGGTCATTTCACGCCAGGGAATTTGTGGATACTTATCACGCGTTTCTTGGGAAACCCGGCTGCTCCGCCAATAATTTCAATCCGGCGGACGACCGGATCCTGCACTTGTATATCTTCGTAGAACGTATCCCAATCCTTATCGAAAACATAATCAAGCGCGATTTTTGCAGATTCCAGGATGTCTACGAGGTAAGTATCATCGCGCAACATGGATCACCTGCGCCGATTCCAGGATCGCTTTCCGCCTGAGATAATTCCGACTGTTTTCAAGGCCACGTTTGCTGATCAAATCCACATCGCGTCCAAAGATTTGCTTCAGTTCATCCTGCATGTGTACCATGTCAAACAGGGAAACTTTGGCTTCAGGAGCAAACGAAACTAGTATATCCACATCGCTGTCAGGGCGAAAGTCTTGGCGCAAAGCCGATCCAAAAATGGCTAACTCGGAAATATTCCAGCGTTTGCAAAACTCGGCGATTTTCGCTTTTGGAACCTTGATTTTTATCTTTTCCATACTTTGATTATAGCAAATTCTAACCAGCGCTGCGCTGCGCAATATCAAAAATCGTTATTTCCATTCAGATATCTATCTGCATTTTTGCTTGTTTGACTTCAGCACACTTTATGGTTGTTTTCAACCAACCTACCTGCGGTATAATCCCCCTGCTATGCCACGCCGTAAAGCCCCCGAAGACCTTTCGGTCGAAGAACTGCGCCGCCTGCTGATCGAAAAGCGGCGCGGTGTCCGTCGTGAACGCTTGGAACACTTCCGCAGGACCGGCCGTGTGGTGGACGATGTCGCGCCGCCGCAACCTGCCCAGGCGACAGATGAGCCTCCCACAGGTCCGGTGGTGGATACGGCTGAGATGGCGGAGACAACTGAAAGTCCGCGTAAGAGGCGGCGCGGGTTTGGGGACCGCCTCCTGCTGGCAGTGGAAGTCCTGGCCGTTGTCGGATTGGTTGGCGTGCTGTTGAGCGGCTTCGGTCTGTTGCGCAGCCTGAACGCGGAAGTGGCTGCCGCGCTCAACCCGGAGACGCCCACGCCCACCCCGCTGGTCATGGCGGTGGTGCTGCCTTCCGGTCATACGCCGCCGGATGCGCAGGGCAACACGCGCCCCAACGAGTCCGAGATCCCGGAGCACCTGCGCCCGATGGTGCAGTCGCTGGCCAACATCCCGGTGCCCACGCCCGCTCCCGACCAGGCCGTGCGCCTGCAGATCCCACGCCTGAACGTGGACGCGCCGGTGGTGCAGGGCGACGGCTGGGAGCAGTTGAAGAAGGGCGTCGGGCAAAATATCGGCTCGGCCAACCCCGGCCAGAACGGCAACGTGGTGCTCTCGGCGCACAACGACGTGTACGGCGAACTGTTCCGCCACCTGGACCAGCTCCAGCCTGGGGACGAGGTCATCGTGTACACGCAGCAGCGGCAGCACGTTTATGTGGTAGACCGCACCGTGATCGTCGAACCGACCGCCGTGGAAGTGATGGCTTCCACCGGCAGCCCGACGGTCACACTCATTTCGTGTTACCCGTATCTTATCGATAGTGAGCGCATTGTAGTATTTGCGCGATTACAGAACTAGGAGTTACAAATGGCAAAGAAAAGCAAACGACAGGTCAGGGTGCGCCCGGTGCAAACCGTAACGGCGCGCAATGAATTCAACCCTGATTACACGGATGTCAAAAAAGACCTGAAAACCATCGGTTCGCTGGCTGGCTTTTTCGTGCTCGTGCTGATCGTCCTGTCCTTCTTCCTTCGATAGAATTTCACCACGGAGACACAAAGAACACGGAGAATCCTGACAAAAAGCACAAAGAGCTTTGTGTCTTCCTGTCTTTGTGCCTTTGTGGTACCGAAAGGATTTTTTATGTCCCGTATGTTTGTCCCTGGCCCGGTGGACGTCGACGACGAAATCCTTCAAGCGCAGGCGCAGCCCATGCTGCCGCACCGCAGCGTGGAATTCGAAGAAATCTTCCGGCGCGCCTCCGAAAAGGCGCAACAACTTTTCTTCACCCAACACCGCGTTCTCCTGAGCGCTTCTTCCGGCACCGGATTGCAGGAAGCCGCCATCCGCAATTTTGTGGATAAAAAGGTGCTCTCCTGCGTCAATGGCGCCTTTGCAGACCGTTGGTATGACGTGGCCGTTTCGAACGGCAAAGAGGCGGAGAAGCTGGAATTTTCATGGGACGAACCGGTCAATCCGGACCATGTGGCTGCTGCCGTCAAAGCGGGCGGGTTCGAAGCCCTGACGATTGTCCATAACGAGACCTCCACCGGGATGCAGAATCCCGTCAAAGAAGTGGCGGAAGCTGTCCGCGCTGTTGTGCCGGATACGCTCATCCTGGTGGACGCGGTCTCCTCCCTAAGCGGCGCCAAGATCGAAACCGACGCCTGGGGCCTGGACATGGT
>CAZLOC010000424.1:0-3512 GCA_964560935.1 uncultured Anaerolineaceae bacterium
CTAGGTGTGTAAGTTGGCAATACTTGGGAGGCGCGGGCTGAATTTACTAGAAAATTATCATAAATATTGACATATTCCCTCCACTTTGCTATAATCATTCATGTGAATACATCCGCCCCCTGGCGGCGATTTTTTTGCAAGGAGTATCCATGTCTGAACTGGTTATCAAGAACCTGCACGTCAATATCGAAGACAAGGAAATCTTGAAAGGTGTTGACCTTACTGTTAAACAGGGTGAGATTCATGCCATTATGGGCCCTAATGGAACTGGCAAATCCACGCTGGCATATACGTTGATGGGACATCCCAGCTACGAGGTGACCGCTGGGGAGGTCTGGTTCAAGGATGAGAATATTCTCGAACTGGAGCCAGACGAGCGTTCCCGCCTGGGTTTATTCCTGGCCTTCCAATATCCGGTTGCCATCCCCGGCGTGACCGTAGCCAATTTCCTGCGCTCGGCGTTGAATGCCCGTCGCCGGGTTGAAAACCCTGAAGATAAAGGCGTTCCCATCCCTGAGTTCCGCAAGATTCTCAAGGAGCAGATGTCATTGCTCAAGATGGATCACAATTTCGCCGGACGTTATTTGAACGACGGTTTTTCGGGGGGAGAAAAGAAACGGGCCGAGATTTTGCAGATGGCAACCCTGAGACCAGAGATTGCCATTTTGGACGAAACAGATTCCGGCCTGGATATTGATGCGCTGCGTATCGTCGCCGATGGCGTCAATGCCTTGATGGGTTCGGAAATGGGCGTGCTGGTTATCACGCATTACCAGCGTCTGCTGAACTACATCAAGCCGGACTTTGTCCACATCATGCTGGACGGGAAGATTGTCGAATCCGGTGGCCCTGACCTGGCTTTGCACCTGGAAGAACAGGGCTACGATTGGGTGCGCGAGAAGTACGATGGCGTGCCCGAAGGGTAAGATACTGTGACTTAGGGAGTAGATGATTAGGGAGTAGTCTTTAATGGTTAGCTACTCTCCACTCTCTACTCTCTCCTCTCTAAGGAGAAAAATATGAGTGACGAGAAACTGCTCGAAGATATCGGACAATATAAATACGGATTTCACGACCCGGAAAATTATGTCTTCAAGTCTGAAAGAGGACTGAGCCGTGCCGTGGTGGAGAATATTTCGCGCATGAAAGAAGAGCCGCAGTGGATGCTTGATTTCCGTCTGAAGGCATTAGCACATTTCCAAAGCCGGCCCATGCCCACCTGGGGCGCGGACTTGTCTGGCCTGGATCTGGATAATATTTTCTACTATGTCAAGCCAACCCAGGGCAGCGAAAAATCCTGGGACAATGTGCCGGATGATATCAAGAACACCTTCGACAAACTGGGCATCCCTGAAGCCGAGCAGAAATTCCTGGCGGGCGTGGGCGCACAATATGAATCTGAGATGGTGTACCATTCCATTCAGGAGCATCTTGAAAAGCAGGGCGTGATCTTCCTGTCGATCGAAGACGGCCTGCGCCAGCACCCTGACCTGTTCCGCGAATACTTTGGCACGGTCATACCCATCGAAGATAACACCCTGGCGGCGCTCAACAGCGCTGTCTGGTCGGGTGGTTCGTTCGTATACGTACCCAAGGGCGTGAAAGTGGATCTGCCCTTACAGGCTTACTTCCGCCTGAATATCGCCAATGTCGGCCAGTTCGAGCGCTCACTGATTATTGTGGATGAGGGCGCGCAGGTACACTACGTGGAAGGCTGCACTGCCCCACAATACACTACCGACTCGTTCCACAGTGGCGTGATCGAGATCGTGGTCAAGAAGGGCGCTCGCTCGCGCTACACCACCATCCAGAACTGGTCCACCAACGTGTACAACCTGGTGACCCAGCGCGCCAAGGTATATGAAAACGGTACCCATGAATGGGTGGATGCCAACCTGGGCTCAAAGGTAACGATGAAATACCCTTCCTGCTACTTGATGGAGCCGGGCGCACATGGCGAAATGCTATCGATGGCATTCGCAGGTGCCGGCCAGCACCAGGATGCCGGCAGCAAGATGGTGCATTTTGCGCCCAATACCACCAGTAAGGTTACTTCCAAGTCCATTAGCAAGTCCGGCGGGCGTGCATCCTACCGCGGCCTGCTCAAGGTCTATAAGGGCGCGAAGGGCGTCAAGTCCAACGTAGTTTGTGACGCGTTGCTGCTCGATCCCCAGTCACAATCGGACACATATCCCTACATCGAGATCGACGAAGATGACGTCACCATCGGCCATGAAGCCTCGGTCTCCAAGGTTGGTGATGAGCAGCTCTTCTACCTCATGTCTCGCGGCCTGAGCGAGGAAGAGGCTATTACCATGGTTGTCTCTGGCTTCATCGAGCCGCTGGTCAAAGAACTGCCGATGGAGTATGCCGTCGAAATGAACCGCCTGATCCAGTTGCAGATGGAAGGTAGCATTGGTTAAGAAGAATCGACCCTCACCCCGGCCCTCTCCCTGGAAGGGAGAGGGCCGGGGTGAGGGTGGGAAGTGAATACATGACAGACAAACCCAAAGTAGTTGTATCCAGAACCAGACGAACAGAATCGGCCGCCCGGGAATTCACCTTCACCCAGGCGGATGTTCCAATCCTGAAAGATGTCACGCTCGCTTCCTACCGGACCCAGGCCTGGGAAGCGTTTAAACGCCTGCCCCTGCCGAAAACGACCGAGGAGCCTTGGCGCCGCACGGACCTGCGCAACCTGCCGGTCGACTCATTCGTATTACCAAAAGACGGTAAATATAAAGACTTGCCCGCCGTTCCAGGAGATTTGCTCAAGCCCCTGGTTGCTGATCAGCACGGCGGACAGATCGTGCTCAAGCCTGGTGGCGCTGAGATTGACCTGGACGAGTCCATTGCAAAGCAGGGCGTCATCTTTACTGATTTGAAGACTGCCCAGGAACAGCACCCCGAAATCGTGGCGCGCATCCTCGGCGATATCGTCAAACCGGAAGAAGGCAAATTTGCTGCGCTGGCAGGCGCGCTTTCGCAAAATGGCATTTTGCTTTATGTTCCCAAAAATGTGCGGGTCGAACAGCCTCTCCACAGCGTCCTGTGGGGACCAGGTGCCTTTGCCTACGTTTCGCATTTGCTGGTATTGGTGGATGAAGGTGCTTCCGTGACCTATGTTCACGAGTCGGCTTCGCCGACCGAAGACGGTGTTAATACCCTTCACGTCGGGATTGTCGAGATCAAGGTCGAGCAGGGCGCGAACTTGAAATTTGTTGAGTTGCAATCCTGGGGCAAGCACGTCTGGAATTTCAGCCACGAGCGCGCGCGCGTCGAACGCGACGCCAACCTGGACTGGATCTTTGGCGCCATCGGTTCTCGTCTGACCAAGAACTTTACCGAGCTCGACCTGGCCGGTCAAGGTTCAACGGGTCGCATGTCCGGTTTTTATTTTACAGATGGAAACCAGCATCTCGACCACGATACCCAGCAGAACCACTTTGCCCCAAATACCACCAGCGACCTGCTGTTCAAGGGTGCGCTCAAAGGCAAGAGCCGTTCGGTCT
>CAZLOC010000425.1:0-3508 GCA_964560935.1 uncultured Anaerolineaceae bacterium
AGGAACTGGCCCAACTCACCCTGCCCAAGCTCTTTGTGACCACCGAAAAAGATGGGCACAGCGTACCTGCCACGATGAAGTCCATGTACGAGGCTGCACCGGAGCCAAAAGCCTTCGAGATATTCCCCGGTGAAATGCATGGCACCGATATCTTTGCCACGCCTCAGGGAGATGAGTTCCGGGACCTGCTGGTGGATTTCCTGGTAAGGTTGCGCTGAGGAGAAAATCCAATGTTTACACACCAAATCAAAATGCTTTTCTGCATAACGATCCTGCTATTGGTCGGGTGTAGTTCATCGGCGAATGTGACACCAACTCCTTCAGCGCCCGCGACACCAATTCCTTTACCGGCAACGCCCGCGCTCGTTACGCCCACCGCCAAAACGATACCCGCCTTCGAAGAAGCGGATTGCGCCTTTGAAATCCCCGAGGGCTTCCAACCCCGCTGCGGGTATCTGATCGTCCCTGAGGAGCGCAGCCAGCCGGATGGAAGAATGATCCGCCTGCACGTTGCCATCTTCGAGAGCACCAACCCCCATCCCGCGCCGGATCCGGTGATCCACTTGATTGGCGGGCCGGGATCTTCCGCGCTGAATAGCGCGCGGTGGATCCTGATGAGGGGCGGGACCGAGATCCTGGCACAGCGCGACTATATCCTGTTCGACCAGCGCGGCACGCAATACAGCGACCCATACCTGTACTGCCTGCCGTACGACGAATATCTCTGGGATGCCCACGAACAGAATTTGAGCCTCGCCGAATACTATGCCGGGGCGCTCCCCTTATTGGATGCCTGCATGGAGGATTGGCAAAACCAGGGGATCAACCTGGCAGCCTACAACAGCGTCGAAAACGCCGCGGACGTGAATGACCTGCGCCTGGTGCTTGGATATGAGCAAGTCAACCTTTACGGCATATCCTACGGCACGCGCCTGGCATTGAACGTCATGCGCGACTACCCCGAAGGCATCCGCAGCGTGATCATCGACTCGGTCTTCCCGCCGCAGGTCAACCTGGACCTCGACATTGCCGCCAATGCAACCCGTTCCCTGGGTAAGGTCTTCGAGGCTTGTGCAGAAAACGAAGTCTGCGCGGGCCAATACGGTGACATCGAAGCGAAATTCTATGCGGTCATTGACCGGCTGGAAGCCGCGCCCGTTCAATTGGAGATCTATGGCCCGTATCGCGAAAACCCCTACACGGTGTACCTCGACGGCGACCTGTTCATTGATACCATCTTCGGCGCGCTCTACTCCATGGTCTCCATTGCAGACATCCCCCACTTTATCCAGGCAGCTTATACGGAATCGTATGCCGAGCTTACCGAACCCATCGGGGGTGCGATCGGTTCCCCCGCCAGCACGGGCCTGTTCTGGTCTACCACCTGCGGGGAGGAAATCCCCTTCGAGATCGGCGTGAAAGAGGATCCCGAAATCGCAGCCACCATCCCCATCGTACTGCGTGAACACTTCACCGAACAATATACTTTGAATGTGTGCGCACTTTGGAATGTTCCTCCCGCCGCTTCCCTTGAAAATGAAGCTGTGATCAGCGACATTCCCACGCTGATTTTTTCTGGCAAATATGATCCCATCACCCCGCCGCACTGGGCGCAACTTACCGCGGAAACTTTAAGCCTCCATTACTATTATCAATTCCCGAACCTGTCGCACGGCGTCATGCGTTCCAACGCGTGTGCGCTTCAAATGGGGCTGGCATTTCTAGCCGATCCACTCCATGCCCCGGACTCGTCGTGTATGAACGAGCTGGGCAGCGTGGAATTTCGCTGACCGCTGGGCCGGTTGGGCGCGGCTAGTGAAGTCTAAGGGTCTAAAACGGGCTATAACTATTGCTTTCCCCGATGACCCGGAGGCAGGCGAGTTGCTTATGCCCCAACACCCGCAAAGCACCGCAGCCCCCACAGGTTCCGCCGGATCGTCGGTGATATTTCAAGCCCTACCGTACGGGCGTCCATCAATCCTTGCAGGCCTGGCAGTGTTTTTGATATCCCCCATTCTGGGGGATGACAAACCGGTGCAAAAGCGTTAATCTATGATCAAGATGGTTATGGGTTATTTATCGGACGGAAAGGATGAACTCAAACATGATTCTGACTGACCAGCCTTGGTCTCCCATCCATACTCTCGCTGTCAAGAACATCACCAACCTGGATGTTTCACCCGATGGTAAAAGCATCGCCTTCACGGTCATGCAGGCGGCGCTGACCTGTGAGCCAAGCAGTTTTCAATCCCAGGTGTATCTCGCCGACGCAGATGGCAGCCAGCAGGTGCGACTGACCAATCACCGTGGCAATGACTACTGGCCAAGCTGGGGAGGCTCCAATTCGCCATAGCGCATTCACAATTTCGCGTCTCTCCCGCCACGCAAGAGAATTCATAAAATATGGGGAACTGGATACTGCAGTTTTCGGCGATGACCTTACCTAGGCATCCTTCGTGATGACTGGCTGAAAAGACAAGAGGAACATGCATGAAAGATAAGATAACAATTCCGGACTCTCCGAACATTCCCGGCCTGACCTTCCGCCGCTTCCAGGGCGAGGCCGATTACCCGCTGATGCGATCGCTCATCATCGAGAGCATGCGGGCTGATCAGATCGTCGACCAGCCCACCGTGGAAGAGGTTAGGGAGTGGTGCACCCCGTCGGAGCGTTTCAAACCACGCCAGGATCTGCTCTTTGCTCTGGCGCAAGGCGCCGGGGAGCAGGCGGTTGTCGCCGGATTCAGCCGGGTCGACTGGTACACCGGTGCGGAAGAGACCCGGCTGTATTCCCAGGAGAGTTTTCTGCTCCCGGAATGGCGCAAACCCGGTTTCTGGTCGGCGATGGTGAGGCAAAACGAACGTCGCTTGCAGGAGGTCGCGGCCGATCACCCGGCGGTCACCCGGCGCGCCTTTCAGGTCCGGGCCTCCGCCTCCCAGACGGAATGGATCGCCACCCTGGAGGAAACCGGCTACCGGTCGGTGCGCCGCTTTACCAATATGCGCCATCGACTCGATAAAATCATCGACTGGAAACTACCGGTAGGACTGGAAATCCGCCCGGTACAAGCGGACCAGATGCGCAGCATCTGGGAGGCGAACCGGGACTTGGAACTGGAGGTCTTCGAAACCAACGCGGAGAGGTGGACGGAGGAGCGATATCGTGCCTGGCTGGAAGACCCGTCCCACACCCCGAAACTCTGGCAGGTGGCCTGGGAAGGGGAACAACTGGTCGGCATGGTACTCAATCACATCAATGAAAACGAGAATCAAGTAACAGGCGCTAAACGCGGTTACACCGAACATGTCTTCATTCGCAAGGCTTGGAGACGGCGCGGCCTGGCGATCACCCTGCTCTCCCGCAGTCTGCACCTTCTCAAGGACCAGGGCATGGAAGAAGCCGTGTTGGGTGTCGACATGCAGAACGCCAGTGGAGCCTACGAATTCTATCAAAAGATGGGCTACCAGACATTCAGCACGGACATCTGGTATCGCAAGCCAATGGAAT
>CAZLOC010000426.1:0-3507 GCA_964560935.1 uncultured Anaerolineaceae bacterium
TCAAAAGCCAGAAGCATTGATTGAGCGCATTGTCAAAGCTTCTACTGAACCGAGTGATTTAATATTTGACTGCTTCATTGGCTCCGGCACAACTGCCGCCGTTGCCCAAAAGCTGGGCCGCCGCTGGATCGGGGTAGACATTAATAAGGGCGCTATTCAAACTACGACAAAACGGTTGCAAAGTGTGATTAACGAACAGGTAGCGTCAATTCATGAATTGACGCTACCGGGCATGGAAGGCGAAGATGAAACGCCACAGCCCGCGCAATTGAGTTTCTCGGTTTACCGCGTCAACGATTATGATCTGCAAATCCAGCACAACGAAGCCTTCAACCTGGCGGTCGCGCATTTAGGGATGACTCGCACGAAAACCGATACCTTCTTCGATGGCACGCTGGGGAAAAAGCTGGTCAAGATCGTGCCCTTCAACCATCCCGTCACGGCGCTAGATTTGGAAGAAGTCAAGAAAGAACTGGATAGCCGTCCCGACGAAGCGCGTGACCTGGTCGTGGTCGGGCTGGGGAAAGAGATCGCGGTCGATGCCTGGCTGGGGGAATGGAACAAACTGCGCAGGCAAGGCAATCTGCCCAACAAGATCGAGGTCATCGAGCTGCGCAGCGATCCCAAGTACGGCGGCTTCTTCACGCACGAACCGGCGCAGGCCAAGGTCATTTTCAAGCGCGTGAAAGCAGGCGTGGAAATCACCATCGACGATTTCATCTCGCCTACCATCCTGGAACGCCTGCACCAGCAGAACAAGAATAACCCGCTCTTCCAGCCGCAGATCGACGACTGGCGCGCGATGGTGGACAGCGTCATGATCGATAACGCCTACGTAGGCGAAGTCTTCAACATTGCGCTGGCGGATGTCCCTGCCAAGAAGAATGATCTGGTGGAAGGGAAGTATCTGGTAGAGGTTGCTGAGGGAGCGAAGGTGGCGGTCAAGGTGACGGATATGCTGGGCGAGGAAGTGCTGGTGGTGAACTAGTTGAACAATGAATGATTGTATAATTTTCAAGGAGTGAAACATGAAATTCAAGAGTGGAATTTCTCAAACGCATTGGTGCACAATTGATAGTGGAATCGCTTGTTTCCATCCGGCAAGCATAGCTTTTGGTCCACTACCCGATGAAAAGAAAGAAAGCATTTCCTGGTTTGATAAATTATTTGAAGGGGGTCTTGAACTCCCAGAAACCCATGATGATAATCCGCAGCCATTAACCATGTTAGTTACCGGGCCTCCTGGAACAGGCAAGACAACTTTAACCGCTGAGCTGTGTTATCGTTTGGCCAGAAACGAACAAGAAAACCAAAAAAATCTTTTCTCATTGTATATTTCAACAGATTCGACCACAAAGCAATTCATAGAAAACACAAAAGACCTTGGTTGGAAAGATGCGGATATCTATTTCGAGCCTTTCAGGAGATCTAAAGCGCGTCGAAAGGATAAGGACACGCATTCCCTGGTGCTTGTCTGGGGAAAAGACGAATTCCAGCCTGATAAACAGAAGTGGGCAACCATTTCTGAACTGGTGACAACCTCCATTGACGCCTTGCAAAAATGGGTGACTCGTATCAAGCCAGAAAAGCTGGTCAGTCGGCTTGGAGAATTGCTTATACAAGCTCCCCTGCGAAATGGCGTCCAAATTGTGGCCCCCGATATTCTGGTTGTGGATAATCTAAATATCGTCGATCCAAAAAAACAGGGAGAACATTTTCAAGAGTTCCTGAAAGCCTGTAAGGCTCGCAAGCTGGTAATTTTTATCCTTGATTCGGGTGCGCAAAACCAGGAGCATAAATTCTGGGAATATTTTTGTGACATTGTCGTGCGTCTTGATAGCACGTATGTACAAGATTATTATGTCAGGACAATTGAGGTCGTGAAAGCGCGTTATCAGGCTCATCTATGGGGCAAGCACCAACTCAAAATCTACGGCAATCCCAAATACCTGTCGGAACCAAAATCCGCGAACCCGAATAATGAAAAGGTGCAAGAATTCAATATCGCAAAACGGCGAGCGCACCCATATCAGGAAACAGGAGGAATTTTTATCTATCCATCCATTCATTCCTATTTATCGACTTACAAACGACTGAATTCTTCAAATCCACTTGAGCCAGCCAGTACTTATCCTGACAAACTAAACCAGATTCTAACCATCCCGGTAAAAGGGAAAATAATGGGAGGCATACCAAAAGGGCGCTGTACGGCCTTTATTGGTCCTCGGGGCGGGCACAAGAGTCATCTGGGATACCTGCATATGCTCCATCGACTTCTTTCCAGTAACGAAGAAGGAGGGCTGATCGTGTCGCTTCGCGAAGATGAAGGTGTTACCAAGGCAACCCTTGAGCGCATTATGCGACAGGAGTTTAATATAAGCGGGCAAATCAACCAATTTGAAATTGATAACCGATTGGAAGTACTCTACTATGCCCCCGGGTACATCACACCGGAAGAATTTTTCCATCGCATGTTTATCAGTATCCATCGTCTGAAAATGCGCAACCAGTCTTTGACCGTCTTATTCAACAGTCTAGACCAATTATCTGCCAGATTCCCATTGTGCGCGAAACAGGAAATATTCATTCCTGGTATCATCCAGGCCCTTTCGGCGGAAGACATCACGAGCGTTTGTATTGCTGTGAATGAACCTGGGCAGCCAGGCGAGCAGTATGGGTTGCTACCAATGGCGGATTTGATTTTGTCATTCTCGCGCCGCCGTTTCAAGCTCCAAGATTATTTGAGCCATCTTAAAGCAAGTTGGGAGATAGAACCACAAAAAGAAATAGAATTAGGAGCAGGAACTGATGTTCATCATGAATCAATTGTCCTAGAAGTCGTCCGGCTTGCAGGTGGAAAGCGCGGCGGGGCAAGAGGAATGCTTGAGTTGGTTAACCAAGACGACTTGAAGGATTCGTACTACTTCAAATCGGGTCTTCACTTTACACCCTTGATCGAAAATATTTCCCAAGGCGAAAGCATTGATGATGCGCGATTCTTAAAATAGATAGGGAAACGGTCGAGATGGTACAGAAACGTTCGCGAGAAGACTTCCGCATTCTCAAACTAAAAGGCGAGTTGAATCAAGAAGAAGTAGTCTGCCATGAATGGGCGGTGTGCCGTACATTTCCTGACTTGACCCTGCGGTTGGATGATACGGTCATGGATACGCGCGATGGTTGGGCGGCCTGGAAGGATGATGGTAGTTATCAGAAGGCGTTTGAGCGGCTGCCGAGGGATTTGAAGGCGACGGGGGGGCGTGCCCCCCTTCGCTTCGACAAGCTCAGTGCGACGCCCGTCCTTCCCCAAAATCAAAAAATGGATTTGGGGAAGGGGAATTGAGAGTTTGGATGAAACGAAAAAGAAAGAACAAGAGCAATGAAGCGATCCTGAAAGATTTCACTCAAAAAGTGACAGCCAAAGAGGAGAAAGCAAAGTTTCTGCTAAATCCGAAGGGGGAGGTTAGCATGTCCGATGCGATATCACAATTGATCGAGCCTTTCAAG
>CAZLOC010000427.1:0-3504 GCA_964560935.1 uncultured Anaerolineaceae bacterium
GCGTAGCGGTAGGTTTGACCTTGATAAAACCCTCGTCAACCAGCGTTTTGACCGAGACGCCTTCCCAAACTGTATCGAACTTGCTCCAGCGTGTGACGCAGTGGATGTCCATCTCGATTTTGGCGCGTGACAGCTTGTTGAACTCGTCCCAGGTCCACTCCTTGTCTTCTTCCACTTCTCCCCAGACGCGAAAATGCCAGGTGGCCGGGTTGAAATGTGGGACAGGCCCATAATGCAGGACAGGGAATTTCAGCGTGAGTGATTGTCCGGGCGGGAGACGCCCTTCCACGCTGACTCGTTCTTCTTCTTTACGGCGGTCGGCACTTTGATTTGTAAACATAGATACCTCTATTAGTCCGAATTATACCCTTCACGTCCACGGACTGCACCTTTTCCTTGAGCAGGAAGGTGCAATCCGTGGACGCGGGCATTATATATCAAACGGCGGCATGGATTAGACACTCCACGCCGCCGAATATTACCCCAGGGATATTAAGTTTTTATTAAAACTCCAGGCTTTCTCCGGGTTTCAGGACTACTGCTTTTGTGTTGGTTTCCTTATTTACACGCGCAGCCCAGGCATGCGGATCTTGCTGGATGATATCAAAGGTGTTGTAGTGAATGGGAACAACTGTCTTCGGCTGGATCATTTTGACAGCCCGTAAAGCATCGTCAGGGCCCATGGTGTAATTATCGCCGATTGGCAGAATAGCCAGATCTACGCCTTCTTCGCCAATAAGCTTCATCTCACTGAACAGGCCGGTATCCTGCGCCATGTAGATCTTCTTGCCGTCGTTGGTGGTCAGCAAAAAGCCAGCCGGGTTACCGCCGTCGGCGCCGTCCGGCAGTTTCGAGCCGTGCACAGCAATGGTGAATTTGAGATAACCAAAGGGATGTTTGTAGCCGCCGCCGATGTGCTGCGCATGGGTCTTCAAGCCCAGATGACCACACCAGCCTGCAATTTCGGCGTTGGTGATGATCAACGCACCCGTCCGTTTGGCAATAGCGGCCGTATCGCCAACGTGGTCGCCATGTCCGTGGCTGACCAGGATATAGTCCACATCCACAGCTTCATGGGTGGTGGAGGCGACGGGATTCCCGCTGAAGAACGGGTCAATGACCAGTTTGTATCCACCGGTTTCGAGACCGAGAGTGGCATGTCCGTACCAGATGAATTTATTACTCATTTCTTCCTCCTGAGAGATCTGCTAATAATAGTATAGACAAAAACAGGGCCGTGGTCAAATGTCTGTTGGCGAATAAATGGTTTACATCTATAATCCTAATTGTGCGTCGCTGCGGAGGTAGTATGAACAAACCCACATTCAAACAAAGTTTTGGCTATTGGTTCGACAACATGATGGCAAAGGGTACACCTGCCATGATCATAATACTGGCTTTTGCCTCCTTTGCTCTCATATTTGTGGCCGGTCTCATTCTATTTATTTTTGGAATTCACCCCGCCGGAGATTCTGAAATGGGCCTGGGAGAAGCGGTCTGGGCCAGCCTGATGCGCACCCTGGACCCGGGCACGATGGGCGGCGATACCGGACCAGGCTTCCGCCTTGTAATGTTAGCTGTGACCATCGGCGGTATTTTCATCGTCAGCGCGTTGATCGGCGTGCTCAACTCCGGTCTCGAAACGCAATTGGAGCGTTTGCGCAAGGGACGCTCGCGCGTGCTGGAAAACGGTCATACGCTGATCCTGGGCTGGTCGCCACAGGTATTTACCATCATCTCAGAGCTGATGATCGCCAACGAGAACCAGACAAATGCGCGCATCGTCGTGTTGGCTAATCAGGACAAGGTGGAAATGGAGGAGCAAATCCGCGAGCGCATTGAGGAAAAGGGCAGCACGCGGGTAATTGTGCGCTCTGGCAACCCGATCGACCTGAATGACCTGGAGCTTGGCAACCCGCACAACGCGCGCTCCATTATTGTCCTGCCGCCGGAAAACGACGATCCCGATTCCTACGTCATCAAGACGGTGCTGGCAATTACCAACAATCCCAACCGCCGAAAAGAGCCTTATCACATCGTGACGCAGATCCGCAACCGCAAGAACTTGGACGTGGTCAGTATGATCGGCGCAAACGACAAAGTCTTCCCCTTGTTGACCGGCGACCTGGTCGCGCGCGTTGTTGCGCAGACTTCGCGTCAATCCGGACTTTCGGTTGTCTACACCGAACTGATGAATTTCAGCGGCGATGAAATCTACTTCAAACAGGAACCCGGTCTTTCCGGGAAAACCTTCGGCGAGGCGCTGCTGGCCTATGAGGATTCGACTGTCATGGGCCTGTGCAAAGCGGACGGTACCATTCTGCTCAACCCGTCTATGGACATGCGCCTCGAACCGGGCGACCAGTTGTTTGCGCTCTCCGAAGACGACGATACCATCCGGTTGTCCGGTCTTTCCAATATTCCGATTGAAGAAGGCTTGATCCGCACTGGCATCAAAGCGCATAAACCGGGCCCGGAAAGAACCTTGATCATCGGCTGGAACCGCTCTGCCCCAACCATCGTCTGTGAGCTGGATGCCTACGTTGCCAAGAACTCGCAAATCACTGTGTTAGCCAACAAGAATCTGGCCGGTGATGCTATCAAAGCCTGCGAGAAGAATCTCGTCAACCAGAAACTGACCTTTGTGCCCGGCGACACCACCAGCCGCGAACTGCTGGACAGCCTGAACATCCCGGCATACGACCACGTGATCGTACTGGCCTGTTCTGGCCTCGAAACCCAGCAGGCCGATGCCAGGACGTTGGTCACCCTGCTGCACCTGCGCGACATCGCCGAACGCGATGAAATGCCCTTCTCCCTCGTCAGCGAGATGCTCGACCTGCGCAACCGCGAACTGGCCGAAGTCGCCCGCGTGGACGATTTCATCGTCAGCGGGCATTTGATCAGTCTGATGCTCGCCCAGCTCTCTGAGAACGTCGAGTTGTTCGATGTTTTCCAGAATATTTTCGAGCCAGAGGGGGCGGAAATCTACCTGAAACCCATCCGGGATTATGTCGAAACGGGACAACCCGTTACCTTCTACACCGTTGTGGAGGCGGCCCGCCGGCGCGGCGAAACGGCGCTGGGTTATCGCGTCACCGCCGAAGCCAACGAGGCCGAGAAAGATTATGGCGTGTACACCAACCCTAAAAAATCAGAGAAAGTCATTTTCGCGCCGGATGACAAAATCATCGTGGTGGCCGAAGAGTAACCAAAAGTACCAATCATTTCACAAGCCCTTCACACCTGTTGGAGGGCTTTTTCGAATATTTTTGAGGACTTTTACGTTAATATAATAGCAAGCGCAAGTACCTTCGAAAGGATCTCTCCCGGTGACGTTCATCTCGCAAGCCAACGAAATAGAGTTGGTCACCAGAGCGCAAAGCGGCGATCGTAATGCCTTCAGCGAACTGGTTCGCACGCACGCCCAGGGTGTGCTGAATGTGATTTATCGCATGTGCGGCGATATGCAAATAGCAGAAGACGCCGCGCAAGAGACATTCA
>CAZLOC010000428.1:0-3497 GCA_964560935.1 uncultured Anaerolineaceae bacterium
GGATCCTTCCTCCCGAAGAAGGGGCCGGTGTTCACCAACCTGCTGCTGGCGGACGAGATCAACCGCGCCCCTGCCAAGGTCCAGAGCGCGCTGCTCGAGGCGATGCAGGAACACCGGGTCACGCTGGGCGACACGACCTACACGCTGCCTTCCCCCTTCCTGGTGCTGGCGACGCAGAACCCTATCGAGACCGAGGGCACGTATCCGCTGCCGGAAGCGCAGGTGGACCGTTTCATGCTCAAGGTGTTGGTCGGTTATCCCAACTCCACCGAGGAATTCGTCATCGTGGAGCGCATGACCAGCGCGTTGCAGGCCGTGCAGAAGGTGTTGACCACCGAGCAACTGGTCGCTTTGCAGGAACAGGTTGACAAGGTATACGTCGACCCGGCGCTGATCGAGTACGCTGTCCGCATGGTAACCGCCACCCGCGAACCGAAAGAGGTCGGCTTGCAAGATATCGAGCATTACATCATGTTCGGCGCCAGTCCGCGCGCCTCGATCAACCTGATCCTGACTGCGCGGGCGTTGGCCTTCGTGCGTGGACGCAATTACGCCCTGCCGCAGGACGTGATCGACATGGCGTTGGATGTGATCCGACATCGCCTGGTCCTGTCGTACGAAGCGCTCTCGGATAATGTGACTGCTGACGACCTGCTAGATAAGATATTCGACCGTATCCCGATCCCAGTGGTACCTTTACGTGAGCATGCCGACAACTTCCGCAGCAACTCCTGAGCGTATCCTGCAGCGACTCGACTGGCAGGTCATCCGGCGACTGGATGGCCTGTTGCAAGGTGACTACCGCAGCCTGTTCTACGGCTACGGGGTGGATTTTGCCGACCTGCGCGAATACCAGCCGGAAGACGATATCCGCTACATCGACTGGAACGTCACGGCGCGCATGGATTCGCCTTACATCCGGCAGTATGTCGAGGATCGGGAAATCTCGGCCTGGTTTCTGCTCGACCTGAGCCCGTCGGTGGATTTTGGCACAGCGGACCACCAGAAGCGCGGGATGCTGGTCGATTTCGTGACCAGCATGGCGCGTGTATTGACCAAACATGGCAACCGCGTTGGGGCGATGTTCTACGGGAGCCGTATCGAGCATACCATTCCGGCGCGGGGCGGGCGCATGCAGGTGCTGCGGCTGGTCAACGACCTGCTTAAGCAACCGCGCTTGCCACGCGCGCCGTTCACGGACCTGACGCCACTGCTGCGAGGCGGTTTGAACGCCATCAAAAAACGCTCGCTGGTTTTCGTCGTCTCGGATTTCATCTGCGCGCCGGGCTGGGAGCGACCGTTGAAGTTGCTCAACCAGCGGCATGAAGTCCTGGTTGTGCGGCTGTGGGATCCTCGCGAAGTGGAGTTGCCGGATATCGGCATGGTCATCATCGAAGACGCGGAAACGGGCGAGCAAATGCACATCGACACGCACGATCGGGGATTCCGCCAGCGCTTCCAGGAGGCCTCGGCGCGGCGCGAAGCCGATTTAACGGAAGCATTCAAACGGTCCGGGGTGGATGCGCTCTCGCTCTCCACTGAGGAGGATATGGTGCGCGCGATCGTCCGTTTTGCCAAACTGCGACAACAACGTCGCAAAGTGAGTTGAGAGACCATGACTTTCACCTGGCCCCTGATGCTGCTGAGCCTGTTATTGATCCCTCTTTTCATCGCGCTCTACGTCCGCATCCAACAGCGACGGCAAAAGATCGTCGCGAATATCGGCAGCCTGGGATTCGTGCAGGATGCCAGCGGAGGGCGGGTCGGCGGGCGTCGTCACATCCCGCCAATTCTGTTTTTGATCGGGCTGGCGATCCTGCTGGTTGCGCTGGCGCGTCCGAATGCGGTGGTCAGCCTGCCGGGACTGGAAAGCACCGTCATCCTGTCCTTTGATGTTTCTGGCAGTATGTCCGCCCAGGATATGCAGCCGACGCGTATGGAGGCCGCCAAGGCGGCCGCGCGTGAGTTCGTGGGACGCCAGCCGAGCAACGTCAAGATCGGTGTAGTCGCTTTCAGCGATGGCGGCATTGCGGTGCAGCCGCCGACCAAAGACCAGGAAGCCATCCTGGCGGCGATCGACCGCCTGGCACCGCAACGGGGCACGTCGTTGGGAAGCGGGATTCTGTCGTCGCTCAATGCGATCGCTCTGAACAGGGGTGAAATCCCCGTAACGGGTAACAGCCTGACGCCCGTCCCGACGCCGACGCCTGTCCCGTATGGCACCTATATCCCGGCTGCGATCGTCCTGCTGACCGATGGCGAAAACACCACTAACCAGGACCCGATCGAGGCGGCGCAGACCGCAGCCGAGCAGGGTGTGCGCGTTTACGCCATCGGCGTGGGCAGCGCCGCAGGCACCACCCTGACGGTCAACGACTTCACGGTTTTCACACAGCTCAATGAGCCCGTGTTGCAGCAGATCGCTTCCATGACGGATGGCGCGTATTTCAATGCACAGAGTGAAGAGGACTTGCGCGAAATCTACGAAAACCTGGATGTGCAGGTGGTCATCAAGCCGGAGAAGACGGAGATCACTTCGATCTTTACGGGTATCAGTATGATGTTCATGCTCCTCGGCGGCGCGTTTTCGCTGGTGTGGTTCAGTCGCTTGCCGTGATCATTCAAAGTGAATCTTTGGAACCGCCAAGTCCGCGAAGAACGCCAAGACTTCTTGACTGTTAGAAAAAATGTAAGTGTGTAACTTCTAACCACCTGAACTTATATATTCAACGGTGTTGAGTGCCCGAAGCGCCAGCGGAGGGCGTATCGAAACCACAAATTTAGAATTTCTAATTACCTTGTTGGTTTCGATACGACGGAGAAACGTCGTCTACTCAACCAACGGTTGCTTCTGAAACAAACTGCTAATGTGGATTTTGTTTCGATGATAAATCTTAAAGGTACAAGATGAATTTGCTTTGGCCCGGGTTTTTGCTTTTGTTGGGGCTCGTCCCCATACTTATCGCAGCCTACATTTGGATGCTGCGACGACGGCGTTATGCGGTCCGCTACTCGAGTTTGTCGCTGGTGCGCGCGGCGCTCCCGCAGGATTCGCGCTGGCGACGTCACTTGCCTATGGCCCTGTTCCTGCTGGGACTCGTCAGCCTGGTGGTCGCGCTGGGACGTCCAACGGCAAGCGTGGTCGTGCCCTCCGGCCAGGCGACCATCGTGCTCGCCATGGACATCTCCGGGAGTATGTGCGCGACCGATATCGAACCCAACCGCCTGCTGGCCGCTGAAGAAGCCGCACTGTCCTTCATCCGCAGCCAACGCTCGAACACCCAGATCGGGATTGTTGTTTTCGCCGGTTTTTCAGAGATCATCCAGCCCCCTACTCGCGACCAGGATGCGCTCGAAGCAGCCATCCGCAGCTTGACCACAGCTCGCCGGACGGCGATTGGCAGCGGAATCCTTAAATCGCTGGACGCCATCGCCGAAGTGGACGAGAGCATCCCACCGAGCGATCTTACTTTTTCGGGCAGCGCGGTCACCCCAGT
>CAZLOC010000429.1:0-3495 GCA_964560935.1 uncultured Anaerolineaceae bacterium
TTGCGGTAAATTTGACACGGCAATCACTCAACCACACTGAGCGGGGAGACCATTCCATAAAGCCATTGGTTAATTTCTTGGTTTCGTGTTCTCTTTCTTGACGTTTTTATTCGCATACATGTTTGCATCCGCCTGCCTGAGTGCATTGCTGATGTTGTCTTTGTGGGTAGCAACTCCCAGGCCGATGGAGATTTCGATTCGTTTTTCCCCGGTTTGGCTGGCGTGTTTGTTCAGTTGATCTTTGATACGCGCTATCACTTGCTGAGCAGCGTCTGCATCTGTGTGAGGCAATAAAATGGAAAATTCATCTCCGCCTATGCGGGCAAAGACTTCCTCCGAGCGTAAGACTTCTTTGATCAAATTGGCGACAGTCTGAAGCAATATATCTCCTTGTGCGTGGCCGTAGGTGTCGTTGATAATCTTTAGGTCGTCGATATCCAACATAATAATGCTGACAGGGAATTGTCGGCCTTTTTGTAACCGATTCAGTTCGGCTTCAAAGTACGTACGGTTGTATACCCCTGTCAGCGCATCATGCGTGCTGAGATATTGCAGATTTTCCTGGATTTGTTTTTGTTTTGTAATATCGGCCAAACCTACTAACAGGCTCGCTTCGCCATCAAAGTCGGTTGCGGTTACGTTGACCAGGCACCAGATTCGTTTTCCGGATTTCGTTCTCAATTCCAGAAGTTCATTTTGTACTTTCCCCTCCCTCTGCAATTTGTGAAGTACGATCAAGCGGTCTTCGGGGTTGGCATAAAAATCAAGCCCTTTATATTCTAGGAGGTCTTCAATTGGGACTTCGAACATCTCCAGTGCGGCCTGATTCACTTTGACAAGGCGCGAATCGGATTGTGATGTGATGACCACTGGAAACGGGCTGATATCGAAGAGCCTTTGCAGATTGGCTTCACTGCGCAGAAGTGCAGCTTCCTTCTGTTTTAAATCCAGGAAAACCAGGTCGAAGGGATGTTGCAGGCCGGTTCTGAGCAATGCAATGTAGAGGACAAAATATGAAACAAGTCTTAGGAGATGCCCGATCAGGTTGGCTCCACCATATACGTTGAGATAGGTAGTGAAGGCAAATTCCGCGCCCATTGATAGAATCAGGAACAAGAACAATGCACGCAATACGCTTGCCTCAAACCTAATTCTGTTTCTCAGCAAGGGAACTAAGGAACCGGCCAGGATCAAGATAATAACGTATTCACTGATAATTTTAAAAACCGTGAGCCCAACGCCTTCCACGTAACAAGTTGGGAAACTGTTTGTAAAGATTAAACCAAGAGATACACTACTAACAGAAAAATAGACTGCAAACGTACCCCCCGGTGTAAGACGCTTGTTGAGCCAAATTGGTGCGATCAGGAGTGAAATGCTTTGGATATATCGCGCAAGGATCCACAGTTGTGTTGGCAGATTGGCATCATATCCTTGGAAAATATTCATCCCTTTGTATGCCAGCGTATGCAGAAAATCAATCATACTGACAAAGAGAAATGCAATACCAATCAACAGGAAGTAATCATTGTCCATCCATCGCCGCGTATTCCAGGCTAGAGCAAAAATACTGCCCATTACGATAACACTGAACACTTCCGTGATGCTATGAAACAGCAAGTAGCTGTACAAACTGGTCAGATAGATCGCGATGATGAGCAGGCTAATGAGCAGGACGCGCCGTGTAGTATTTGCATATTTCATAAGCATTGTTGAGGTAGGTTTTGGAATAAAGACTTTGGACAGCTAATCGAGTATAGCACAGGGATAGTTTTTTCATCCTTTTCGTTCGTTACTATTCATGCGATAAAATTGGCAGAATGCCTAAACAGTTTTTCTCCTTTGCCCGACTGCTTTGTGCGAGTCTTGTCTTCGTTCTGGGCTTATCCGCCTGCCTGTCCTCACAGGCGGTTGCACCAGCGCCGGTTCTGCCGCCCCCGCAAGTGACCATCGTCACTTCCGTACCACCGACGCTCACGCCCAGCCCTACGCCTGTTCCCACGGCCGAGGAGTGGATCTACCCTTACACCATCGCGGGCTTGCGCGAGCACGATTATCAGAGTGGCGAAATCCAGGTCGGGGATATGATCAACGAGACCGATGTTTACACGAGCTACCTGATTTCGTATCCGTCTGATGGCCTGACGATCACAGGCGTTATGCAAATCCCCAAGGTGGGGAAAGAACCTTTCCCTGTCATCGTTATGAACCACGGCTTTTTCAGCCGAGCTGTCTATGCATCAGGCGACGGCACCGACCGTGCCGCTGAATTCCTCAACCGGCACGGCTATCTCACACTTTCTTCTGATTATCGCAGTTGGGGCGATTCTGACGTCGGCTACAGTCTCTTTTATTCCGGGTTGGTGATCGATGTCATCAACCTGCTCGATGCTATCCCAACCATCCCACAGGCTGATCCCGAGCGCATCGGCATGTGGGGGCACAGCATGGGCGGCGGCGTCACGCTCAAGGTACTGGCTATCGACTCTTTCACCCTGAGCGGAGCGAGCAGACAGGCGAGCGCAGTCGAAGGGCGGGTAAAAGCCGCTGTACTCTACTCCACCGTCAGCGCCGACGACGCCGACATCATCGCCCGCTGGGGACCCGGCTGCATTGGCGATTACCTGGAAGGGGAAAGGCTGTATGGCTGTAATTCATCTGACATTCTCCCGCTTGACCTGCCCCCGGGTCTGATCCAGGCTTACAAGGAGGCCGCCCGGGATCCTGATCTGCTGCGACAGGTCGCGGCGCTTCATTACCTGGACGATGTGTCTGCTCCCGTTCAAATCAACTATGGTACGGAGGATGGGCAGGTTTTCAGCGGTACCCCGCCTGAATGGTCGCAGAAAGCTTACCAGGGTTTCATAGACGCGGGAAAGCAGGCTGAGCTATTTGCCTACGAAGGCGAAGGCCACTCGTTTGTTGTCGACCAATGGTGGGCCTTCATGGAACGTTCAGCGCATTTTTTTGATGAGTATGTGAAATAGCATCGCTGGTTGAGTAGGGCGTAGCCCGTATCGCCCGTCCTGGCCTACGGGCCAGGGAAACCAGCGAAAAGCAAGGAGTCTGAATGAACAACGCTCGACCGCAACTCAAATTGCTCAACCAAGAACAAATCCAGCAAGTGCACGGATATGCCCTGCGCATTCTCTCCGAAACCGGCGTGCGCGTGGACTCGCCGTCCGTGACAGAGATCTTCGGGAAGACCGGGCAGGTACAGATCCAGGGGCGAAGCGTGAAGTTGCCGCCTGAATTGGTGGAACGAGCCATTCGTTCTGCGCCGTCCAACATTCAGGTCTATGACCGTCGTGGCAATCCCGCCTTTTGCGTTGGCGATGATCGTCTGCGTTTCGGCGTTGGCGTCACGGCGCTGTATTATCAAGAACCGGTGAACGAAAGTCTGGAGTTGTTCACGCGCCAACATATGCGCGATCTGACGCGTCTGGGGAGTGTCCTACCGCTGTATGACGTGATCTCAACGCCAGGTATCGTGCG
>CAZLOC010000430.1:0-3484 GCA_964560935.1 uncultured Anaerolineaceae bacterium
CAGGACTTCCGCCGTCTGAGATGACATGCCGACATCCAGGTTGGCACCCTGGACCTTTGGCCTCTTAGCGAGTTCGCTGCTCAGTTCTTCCTGAATGGCCTGTGTCCCACCGGATACTTTGGTAATAATGGCCCGGACGATCCCATCCTCTTGTTGGACGAGCGCCAACAGCAAGTGGATGGGTTCGATAACCTGATGTTGGTAATCCTGCGCCAGCCGCTGGGCCGCGAGTAAGGCCTCCTGGGATTTTTGTGTGTATTTTTCAAGGTTCATGGAACCCTCCGTAAGATCATTCCTGAATTTCCAGTTCGATCCAGGTAGCTTCGTAATAGACTTCCCGGTAACGAGACAGACGCAATTGCTGGCTGGCAACCTGGGCGGTCAGCTCGGCTTCCAACTGGCGGATATGGGAATGTAATTCAATAACCTGACCGCGCAGGCGCAGGATCGTCTCAGCAGCAGCCTCATCGACTCCCAAATCATTTTTTAGACGACGCTGGCAGCGCGATACATAGCCTTCGTATGGACCATACCAATACCTTTTTTGGGAGGGATTCTCGGGGATCATACCTTTACCTCATCAGGATGCGCTTTAGAACGGTTTGAGCGGGAAGCGGCCATCTCGCGGATGTTGCTGATTTCCTGGTCGGTCAGCGAGTCAGGCAACACCAGCCGGACTAAGGCAAACAAGTCGCCGCGCCTTTTGGGGTCACCCAGGTGGGGCATGCCTTTGCCGCGTATACGGAAACTCCGGTTGGCATTGGTGCGGGGCGGGATTGTCAGAGTCAGCGGCCGTTCCATTGCAGGGATGCGGACTTCGCCTCCTGCAATGGCGGTGAAGAAATCAAGCGGCACGTCGATATGCAAATCATCTCCATCACGCTCGAAGGTGTCATGAGGCAGAACCTGGATGAGCAAATACAGATCTCCGGCTGGGCCACCGTTCTGGCCCGACTCTCCCTGACCTGCCAGGCGGACCCGTGATCCGGTACGCGCACCCACTGGTATACCGGCTTTGATTCGATGCCCATCGATTTCCAACAGGCGCTCTGCGCCATGGAAAGCCTCTTCCAGGGTCAGGTCGACCTCGTATTCGACATCCCGTCCGCGACGCGGGCCGGGCGGAGTAGCTCGGCCGCTCCTACGCGCCTGTCCGAAGATATTGGTGAAGAAATCGGAATACGGCGATGCGCTCCCGAACAGGTCTTCCAGGTCTTCAGGACTGGCGTATTGGACGCGCGCGCCTTTGCCAGGTTGAACTGACCAGTTTTGCCAGTCAAAATCCTGTTGGCGGCCGCCCGTCTGTTGCCAGTGCTGGTATTGAGCCCGCAACTCATCATACTTCTTGCGCTGTTTCGCATCCGATAGAACCTGGTAAGCCTCATTAATTGTCTTAAATTTCTCTTCCGCTTCTTTGTTGCCGGGATTTACATCCGGGTGAACCTTGCGGGCCAACTGGCGAAAGGTCTGCTGGATAACTTTTTTATCAGCGTTCGGCGCTACGCCTAAGATTTCATAATAATCCTTGAAGTCCATTGGGCACCGTCTTATTCGTCTTCTTGCTCATCGTCCAACTCTTTGTCATTCCTGGACTGCCATCTTTTATAAGCAGACTCAATTTCCTCTGCCGTGTGAGTATCGCAGGCAACCAGCGGTTGTCTTTCATCCGGCACGATGTGGCCGCCGGGGCTGGTCACGGTACAATCCACCAGCCTGCCGTCCGGGGTATACACGGCAAGAATGTTGAATATTCTGGCACATACGATGCAGCCATGATTCTCGACTGCATTTTTATTTTCAGAAATGTTCATAACTGTTCATCTCCCTTTTGGAGCCAACCTTTCTGTTGCCAGGAATCCAAATATCTGGGTTCCGGCCAGAATTTCCCCGGAATGAAGTCAGAACATTCAACAGGAAATATGCCCCCGCCTCGGTTGGATTGTGACCAGCCAAATTCGATCTCGCGATCACAGCCTGCACAATTCACATAAAATTTGTCGTTGCCCGGATTGTTATGCGGCTCGTATATTTCATACTCTTCCGGTTTGGAAGAAGAATCGTCTTCCAAAAACTCGCCGAAATCCCCCCGCTCGACTTCATCATTCTCATCTTCTTCCTTCTCTATCCTTTCCTTGAATTTAAAGTGCCAGAGATGATTAGCCTCGAGCGGTCCCCATTCCTGCCAGGTTTCACTTTCAGGCCCGGCCAGGATATTCCAAACTCGGTAAACAGTCAATTTGTGGCTACCGCAAGTTTTGCAGGTAAATTCCCAGGGTTGGTGTTCGTTCACGGCTGTACTCCTTTTTGGCTGTTAGAGAATACCCGATTTTAGGGGAGCGGGCGTACGCCCGCTCCCCTAAAATCGGGCTTCTACCAGCCATTTCGTGATCTACTGAATATGAAAGCCAATAGTTCAATCATAAAAACTCCGAATTTCAACATTCCGATCCCCTGTTGGTCCGGGCAGAATACCAACCATGAATCCATCATACGACAAACACTCCCCGGTCACATCCAACGACCGGGGAGTGTTTGTCTCCACCACTTGGGGGAGGCATCAAGCTTCATTTACTTGATGATTTGAGTTCTGTCTTCCAGATTATCCCCACGGAATGCTCAGCAACAGGAATTCTAGCCTGCCACAACGACCCGGCCGCGCCCTTCATGTTTGGCGCGATAAAGCACAGTATCAACAGCTCTCAAGATTGCCGCGCTCGTAGAGCCATCCTCCGGGAAGGCTGCAACGCCAAGCGAGAGTGTGACTGGATCGAGGGTTTGTCCTTCGAATTTGAGATGGAATTGTTTGGCATATTCGCAAATAAGTTCGGCGCGCTCGCGCGTCACTATCCGCGAGGCGTCGGGCAGGATAACGATGAATTCATCGCCGCCATAACGGCAGGCAATATCTTCTCCGCGGAAATGTCCGAGTAACAAGTTGCCCAATTCGCGCAAGATTGCATCGCCTGCGGCATGGCCCCAGGTGTCGTTGAATTGCTTGAAATCGTCCACGTCCAACATAATAACGCCTAGTGAAAGTTTTTTGCGTGAGGCTCGCAGCAGCTCGCGTTCCAGGGTCTCTTCCATATAACGACGGTTGAATAAACCGGTCAGATGGTCCCGGACGGACTGTTCGCGCAGGAGTGCTTCGCTCTTGAGCAGGGCGTCCTGAGCTTGTTTGCGCTCTGTGATGTCACGGATATTGCATTGGATGACCTTGTCGCCGCCCGCCAAATAGACGTTACTGACGAATTCCACCTGAATCAGCCGCCCATCTTTCGCTTTAAGCGGTAAATCCTTATATCGGATGTATTCATCCTTCTGCAAAACCTCGAAGGCCTCCTTACTGGCTTTAACATCTTTGAATGCGCCGACTTCCCAGAGCTTCTTTTTTACAAACTCTTCGCGCGAGTATCCCAACATATTGACCATGAAAGGGTTGACATCTGTAATCGCTCCCGTCCTGGCATCCAGAATTAAAATCCCA
>CAZLOC010000431.1:0-3476 GCA_964560935.1 uncultured Anaerolineaceae bacterium
TCACCCCGCAAAAATACGCGTGGCAGGCAGACCGATTTTGGGGGAGGGACAATTACACGTTGAGTAGGAATTATGATTTTCATGGGTACATTATATTCTCCTCCCCCATCCGTGCACTCCGGATGGGGGAGGCCGGGCGCCGCACTGAGCCGCCGGGTTGAGCCGGTGGGCTGAGTTTATCGAAGCCTTGTCGAAACCCTGTCGAAGTGAGGGGGTCACATCCCTCCCTGCATTGCCTTACCTGATGTACTCCCGGCTTCACGCCGTGCTCTCCCATCGGCTCCTGCAAACGCAGGCAGGGACTTTACTTTTCTGCGCCCTTCTCCGTAGCGGGTTTATATTGTTTTTTCGTCAAATTGAAAACATATTGTGAACCGATGGCAATAAAGAAGGCGCCCAGGCAGATACCTGCAATTTTGATGACCCACTCGGCCGGGGTAGCAGGCAGATGATCGCTGTACCAGCCCACAGGCAGCCTGGTAAAAAGCGTCGGGTCGATTTTGACCGGCAGCTCGAGTGCCTTAAGCTCAGTATATTTCGATGTCTCCCACAAGCGCACAGTGATACTGACCAGATCGAAGTTTGCAAGGGCCGCTACAATGACACTGACCAGAATGGTCATTCCCTGGAGGCGCGCCCCGTACACCGAGGACATTTGACCGACCGCTTCCAGGAACCAGGCCTCCAGATCTTTCTGGATCAGGTCCAGGAAATCCGCGTCTTTTTCTGTCTTCCTGTCGGCCTGGTTCACGATGGCCTGGAGGACTTCGCCCAACTGTGTATTCTCCTGTCCTATGCTTTGGATGTTTTTTTGGATGGTTTCGTTGAGCGCATCCTTCCTTTCCGATTTTGCGGGCTGCATGAGCTTGAGCAGCCATTCCACCACCAGCTTGAAGAACCCGGAGGCAGGTATATCAACGGGTTCTTGTTTCGTCGGTTTTTCGACTTCGGTTTTCTTTAGCATCCAATCCATGACCACTTTGGCAAACAGGGAGGGAGAAATATAAGAGGGCCTCTTATCGTTCTTTCGGACTTTCTTTTTGTCTCCTTCTTCCCCCTCTACATCTTCCAATGGATTGACCAACGCGTGTTGGTAGAATTTTGTCGTATATGTTTTCCCCAATAGTTCTTGCATGACCTCTTCCAGACCTTTCTGCCGGGATCTGGTGACCCTTTGGATCGCTTCGATGAAAATCATCGCAATCACGCTGAACAGGAACCAGAAAAACAAAGCAGGCAGTATCCAACTTGCGGCAACTTGCAAAAGCGTATCCATTTTTCCTCCTTGAGATACCACATGGAAGGGACCGGTACCTTATTGTACCTTTATTCCTTTGATTATCGACCTTCCACCGGGTCATTGCCCTGGTGCGCGCGGTAAAGATGATGGATGCGCTGGCAGCAAAGGACAAGCGATTGGGCGAGAAGTGAATTTGTGATTTGGTGATAGTCTTGCAAAGCCGTGACTAAACTCGACGCAGCTGCCCAGGAGAGCCTTTGATCGAAGTCCAGGCGTTGGCCCACTACGTGCACGGACGCGAAGAACTGGTTAGAACCTGACGGGCGGAAACAGTAGGCTGGTTGTATTCAGGACGCTTTCCTTTGCCCCCGGCCCGAAGAGAGCCTTTATCCATTTTCAAGCGCTATGTCAATTGCATGCAGGACTGCCTCGATGTCGTTCATGACATCGTTGTTCCAGAAACGCAAAATGCGGTAGCCCCTTGCTTCGAAAAACGCTGTCCGTTCAGCATCATAATCTTCCTGCTCCAAATGCTGGCTCCCGTCCAGTTCGATGATGAGTTTTCGGCGAGGGGCGCAAAAGTCTACAATGTATTTGCCAATAGCATGCTGGTTCCTGAAGTGGATATCCTTCATACGATGAGCGCGTAGATGCGCCCAGAGTTTGGCACCTGCCCCGCTTTGTCCCGATGGTCTTTGTCGGGACGCACTTTGCGGGGTCCGCGGGGGTCATGTTGCGGTGCAGCTCTTTGGCGTGCCCGAAGACTTTGGGTGTGGTGCGTTTATGTATTTGACCCCCTCCTTCCTCCCCCAAAATCACCCCGCAAAAATACGCGTGGCAGGCAGACCGATTTTGGGGGAGGGACAATTAAACGTTGAGTAGGAATTATGATTTCCATGGGTACATTATATTCTCCTCCCCCATCCGTGCACTCCGGATGGGGGAGGGCGGGCGCCGCACTGAGCCTGTCGAAGTGAGGGGGTCAGGAAGGCGGGCGCCGCACTGAGCCGCCGGGTTGAGCCGGTGGGCTGAGTTTATCGAAGCCTTGTCGAAACCCTGTCGAAGTGAGGGGGTCACATCCCTCCCCGCATTGCCTTACTTGTTATACACCCTCTGCGCTTTGACCTGGTACTTGCCCAGCATGAGCGGACTTTCCAAAGAATTCAGGAAATCCGCGCAACTGCTTGCTTCCTGCGCAAGGATTTCGTCAGGCAGTTCCGCGTTCTCGTCCAAGTGCTGCGCATGTTTTTCGTACAAAGGGTCCTGGTTCCATTGCTCCCCCAGGAGATGATCGATAGGTTTGAAGGCAAACACATGCAGATCCGCCGCGATCATTCGATAACCCAGCAACCCGGAGGGGTTGAATTGGATGAAACCAATTTGAGCGCCGCTGGCTTGATCCACAAAAAGAACGCCGATGAGCGAGGCTTTGTTATCTCCACTTGAGGCTGACTTTTTCTCGTTCGGTTTGTTGGCCATATGATTCATCTCCTTGTTCTTGTCTTCTTCGCCTGACAATTGACAGTCACTTATGACTACTTCTCCAAATCATCCAAAAACATTTGTACCGCAGGTTTTTCCCCATCCTGCCTTGCCAGGAGATGGTAATGTGTGGGCATAAGACAATATGCAATCATGCTGATTATAGATCGGATTAACTCCACGTACCCGGCCAGCGGAGGCCCTGCCCCGTTGATCTCCAGGATGGGAAAGCCATCCCGTTCACATTCAATCGGTTGCTCAGCCTGAGGAGTTGACATAAGCGTTCAATATCTCATTATGCCGGAAGGCTAATGGAAGTTCGAGCGCCTGTTCAATAGAAAACCAGCGCATCTCTGTCACTTCTTCGGGATCAAATCTGGCATCTCCGTAAACAGGACCATCGAACACAAGCACAACTTGGTGAATATCAGGCGGGATAATTTCGTCAAAATAAGTGTAGAAGTTAGCCTCGAATTGCAGCCCAGTTTCCTCCTTTACTTCACGGATAACCGCATCTTTCACAGGTTCATTTTCTTCTATATGCCCCCCAGGGATACACCATTGCCCCTTGAAGGGCTCAATCGCCCGGAGGGTTAACAGGATTTGTGTTTCATTGTCAGCTTGCCTGGTAATAATGGCAGCGGCGGTAGCATGTGGCATGACTTTATCCTTTTATTTGCTAACCTGCTTCTTTTTGCAAGGGGCAACGAATTTATAGCTCAATTGTATTCAACATCTCTTTCAACGCGGACAA
>CAZLOC010000432.1:0-2610 GCA_964560935.1 uncultured Anaerolineaceae bacterium
GCACCAATGCACGTGGTAAAGGATGGTCGGATTATTAAGTAGTTTGATCGTGAGGCAGGATATTTAGCAATGGCATTACGACGATGCGAAATATGATGTCAATTATCAACCTTGTCTTCACCTGCAAATCGCCAAAAGTGATTTAATAACCTTGATCGCATACTAGGCGATTTGCTTAAGTGATTAGCCGATTTAGCGCAACTTTTTTATTAAGATACTTTCGGCCAATCACATCCGAATAGAGACACGAAATATTCAGTTTGTAAGAAAAAAAATTTGCCACATAGGAAAAGAAGGATTACCTTTTATGATGAACCAGGATTCAACTATCTCATCCATGGACACGATCCATCTGGCTAAAGCAATTCGTCACCGCCAAGTGTCACCAGTTGATGTGTTGGAGGAATTCATTAAGTGGATTGAGGAGAGGAACCCAAAATTAAACGCATTTGTATATATGGACTTCGAACAAGCCCGTCATAAAGCTAAGGCGGCCGAAGCCAAAGTGATGAGCGATGATGAACTTGGGCCTCTCCACGGAATACCCACAGCCATCAAGGATTTGTTTGATTCTAAGCCTGGCTGGCCAACTACATTCGGCGGTGTTCGTGCACTAAAAAACAATATTGTCGATTCCGCTTGTTTATTCACTGAAAGGATTGAGCAGGCTGGAGCCATCATCATTGGGAAAACCAACAGCCCAATCATGGGCTTTCGAGCCACGACTGACAATTATCTGTTTGGTCCCACCCGTAATCCCTTTGCGCTAGAGAAAAACGCCGGTGGCTCGTCGGGGGGAGCTGCCGCTGCAGTCGCCGATTTTCTTGTTCCTTTTGCAGAAGCTACTGATGCCGGAGGTTCCATCAGAATCCCTGCTTCTTGGTGCGGGATTTATGGGTATATGCCGTCGTACGGTCGCATCCCGTATGTTACCCGTCCAAATGCTTTTGGAGGCACAAATCCATTTATTTACGAAGGCTTCGTGACGAGGTCCGTAGAAGATGCTGTGCTCGTATTGAACTCACTGGTCGGATTTGATGGTCGCGATCCTTTCAGTCTCCCCGGTAAACCACATTATGCACTCCCAGAGAGCCTAAACCTTTCCGGCTGGAAAATTGGATACACTCCCAATCTCGATGTATTCCCTATTGCAGAGCCGATCCGGAAGGTCATCGAAGAATCTTTGACTGTGTTTGACACGTTAGGTGCCCATGTTGAACAAGTGAAATTGGGTCTATTGCGCGACCACACGGAACTTACAGAATCCTGGTTCCGTATGATCATCGCACCTGGCATCATGGCTCTGGACTCATTCAAGCAGAATAATAATATTGATCTACTGGCTGATCATCGCGAAGATTTTCCACCAGAATTTCTTGCCTGGATGGATAAAGGGCGAAAGTTGACAATGCTTGATCATTATCGAGATCTGGAGATAAGGTCGGAAGTCTACGATTCGTTCGAAAATCTATTCAATAGCTACGACCTGCTTGTGATGCCGACGGTTGGTGCTTTGCCTGTTGACAACTCATTTGATGGCAACACGCTAGGACCTAGCGAAATTGAGGGCGTGGCGGTCGACCCACTCATTGGATGGTCTCCAGCTTACCTGATCAATTTCACCGGACATCCAGCAGCCTCTTTACCTGCCGGGCTCTCCCTTAGTGGGTTGCCAGTGGGTTTACAGATCGTTGGGCGCAGGCACGCGGATGCTGATGTGCTCTTGGCTAGCGCGGTTTTCGAAATGGCTCGACCTTGGGCTCAATATTATGCTGAACGTGATACGATAGTGTCAAGGTGAGTGGAAGATCAAATATCCCACAAGAGTTTACACATCACAAAAAGAAGAAGCTGACCGTTCGCACTTACTAGCAGTCTGCCGCGCTGTCAGCCGTTATGAAATGTGCTTACCCAACGGAACCCTACTGCCTTTTACGAACCACCGTGTTCAGCGGATTCATGCACAGTCTGCGACGCAGGTAGCTCCAAGGAAGGTTCTCCCTTGAGGGATTCTATGAGACTCCAGGCATTCTCTACGCTTTGCTCTTCTCCAACCAGCAGCAGCGTCACTGTTCCCCGGCCATCGCCAATTCCCCCCATTGCGACGGGGAGAGCTCTTGCGCCAGTCAGGGTTTCAAGTGCTTCGCACTCTGTGACAACCAATCCTGGCAAGGGGAGCATACCGCAAGGCTCACCATGAGTGCGGTGAGGGGAGATCTTGGTGATTCCCATCTCAAGCACAATCTCATCAAGTAGGTAGGGCACCGATTTGTTCAGAGTCATTGGCACGATTAAGGTGATCCCGCGCGCCAATATGTATGGGAGGTACTTGCCATACTCACCTCCGTTGGACAACCCCACCAGTGTCCCCGCTTTGCGATTTGGATCCAAGATGTTGCCGCTCTTGATGATCACGTCATGAGCATCCATGTTTTTGATGTACTTCGTAATGTTTTCCTCTGGCCAATCAAGCCAGGCTGCCTCCCCATCCACGAGGACGAGTTGCCTTCCCGCCTCGTCATCCGGGAGCGCAACATGTCCATGTTGTAGTGCACAGAAGCGACCACGAAGTCGGCTTGAGCAAGGACCTCATCCTCTATGTCGAGCGAG
>CAZLOC010000432.1:2620-3476 GCA_964560935.1 uncultured Anaerolineaceae bacterium
TATAAGGAACTGAAGCTGGTAGTGGTTCTTGCAGAAGCTCTTCAGCGACATACCTCGCCGAACTGCATATGCACAACCCGATGATCCCTCTTTCCATGGCCTTTTGGACGATCGGTAAGGCAGCGATACCCTTCGCAATGAGTCGTTTCGATTCTTCGGAAGTAAGCGTTACCAGTGCTCTACAGTCAGCCATCGAGTCCTCCTTATACGATGCTACACCCAGTCCGCGTTCATCTCACCCGAACCATCACCATGGCGGGAGCTGGGCAACAAGGGCACAGCCACGCTGGAATTTCTTAGGAAGACACAGTCATCGATCTGCACCGCCCTGGCCATAGGGAACCGAAAACGCCTCGGGCAAGTTGACCAGTTCCTTTCCATCAAGTAGGGAGTAAGCCCGTCGCTTGCTGTTTTGAATCCCACATCCCACAAGCGCCTCCATGAGCTTGACCGCAGCAGCAACCCCATCAATCACTGGAACACCAAGCTCACGCTTCAGCCGTTCATCCAGCCCGACCATGCCCGCACAGCCAAGGCTGATCACCTCCGCCCCATCTTCTTCGACCGCTTTGCGCGCCTCCGCCAAGATCAATTCCTCAACGTTTAACCTCCCTGACCCCTCGAGGGCCAGTACAGGGGTACCCGTGGAGCGAACCGAGGCGCATCGGCTCTCTACGCCGAATGCCTTTATGGCGTCCCAGAACATCGTAATAGCTCGATCGCCTGAGCTGATCACGCTGAAGGTATGGCCTACTGCGCAGGCTAGATAAAGTGAGGCTTCCATGATGCCCACCACCGGTTGGCTCAGCATCTCTCTGGCGGCGTGAATCACCGGGTGGTTGCCGTAACAGGCAAT
>CAZLOC010000433.1:0-3471 GCA_964560935.1 uncultured Anaerolineaceae bacterium
AAAAATTCATATTCAAGGGGCATAAGATGTCTTTGCTTCTACTATCCCTGCAAAAAACTGTCGCCATAGAAATATAGGGCAAGAGAATATAATGCAAAAGGGATTAGTTCAAAGAAAATCCTGTACTCATTAATTAATCCGAAAAGAAGAATAAAACCAAGAAAAATGAACCCTATCACCTTAAATGCAATGGTCGTTTTATCTAATGCCGGTAGAAGCAAAAATGCCAGGAGGGTTCCACTATTGATCAGCAATGGGATGAAATTCAAAGACAACAATTTATTTATATTGTATATTAAATAGCTACCCTCCAGGTTGTCTTTCGTAAAGCTGTATTCCATGGTGAAAAACGGAAGCGGAACATGAACATACAAATCAATCGCTATTTTTACAACCACACAAATGGCCAGGGATAGAAGGAAGAATGATGTTTTGCGTTTCCATGGAAATTCAGAAATCAAGAAACCTAACGGCAGAAGGATTGTTGTTTCTTTAAATCCCATTCCTAAAGGAAGCAATAAAAATATCAACCAATATTGTTTTCTTGCGTACAAAATGGTAAATGCTGTAAAAATAAAAACGATCGGCAAATCCCAGGGAAAAACGCGTTGGAGATTTGGTGTATAGGCAAATAGAATCGCTGCGAATGTTCCAAACAAATAAAAAAGGGATTTACGTTTTGCTGCCAAAATATAAAGCATACCAATCAGAAAAAACCATAACGCAGACCATAAGGCAACGGTATGTCGAAGATTTAGACTTCCTAACAGCGCAACTTTTGCGGCAAGAAAATTCGTAATAATCCTGGACCTCCACGCAACTTTAAATTCCCTATATTTTTCAATACCCCCAGAGAAAGCCTGAAAGGTTCTTCGATTATCTTCTACCATTGGGGCTAAGGATGAAGTTTGGTAAGCGATTGATGTGCTCAATCCGAGTAAGATGCAAATCAAACCAATGTAACTGCCCAGTTTTTTTATGCGCATATATTTTCCTTATTTAGAACGCCACTTTCAATCCGTTTTTTACTCGGCCCAATCTAATAGTTTTATTTTTTCGAACTCACCTTACTCATTGCATACTCTGCTAGTGCAGTAATGGTCAGCGACGGATTCACGCCGGGATTGGCGGGCATGATCGAACCGTCAACCACATATAAACCGGGGTAATTGAAAACCTGGCAGTTCAGGTCAATCACGCCTTCACTTTCATCCCGTCCAAACGGAACGCCGCCCATTAGGTGAGCGGTGGTCGGGAAGTTGAACAGACTGTCGGTGAAAGCCGCCTGGGGGATGCCGTTCACTTTTTTGGCCAGCGCGCGCGTGACATGGTTGCCGATCTTGATCTGGCGCGGGATGGGATGGTCTTGATCCGGTTTGAGCACCAGTCCCTTGCGGAACAGGGTGAACAGGTTGCGCCCCAGGCGGACATGGGTGAGATTTTCATCGACCTGCATGACTAGCAATATCGTGGTGAAGCGCGCCCAGCGCGAGAAGAATTTCGCATACAGAAAATCAATGGGATGGCGCAGAATTTCCCACAAAGTCTTCAGTGAACGAATGAAGGCCGAATCGCCTTCCACGTGCGGGGCGGTCAGAGTTCGGATAAAGGAGGAACCATCCGAGTAACGGACGGGTTCCACGCGGGTGATGTCATCAGCCTGGAAGATGGACGAAATGGCGATACCTTTTGAGTAATCGGTATGCCTGTCACGGCTGGTCACGCCCAGGATGTTTTCACTGTTGGTACGGACATTTTCGCCCAGGCGGGAGGAGATGCGGCTCAGGGACCTGGTCACATCCCGGCAGCGGAAGAGCAGGCCCATCGTCCCGAGCGCTCCGGCGGAAACGATCACGCTTCGAGCCCGGACTGTCTGCTTGGTTCCATCAAATAGGGCAGTCGTGCTGCGATAGTCCACTTCATAGCGCGCGCCATCGGGTTGACTTTCCAGCAGTGGGCGGATATCCCGGACGATCACTTCGGGGAGCACCTCTGCGCCGGACTTCTCCGCAAAGTACAGATAATTCTTGGTGAGGATGTTTTTGGCGTTGTAACGACAGCCGACCATACAGCCGCCGCAGAAATTGCATCCCGCGCGTTGGGGACCCTTTCCACCGAAATATGGATCAGGTACAGTTTGCTCTTCCTCTCCAGGTTTCCCAAAAAAGACGCCCACTTCGGTCGGCTTGAAAGTGTGCCCGTTGCCCAGTTCACCTGCGATCTCTCTCATTTTCTCGTCGGCGTGGGTTAATTTGGGATTAGGGGTCACGCCCAGCATATGGCGGGCGGTCTCGTAGTGAGGCTGCAGGATGGATTTCCAGTCCGCCAGGTGCTTCCAGGCCGGGGCGTTGAAGAGGCGGTCATCCGGGACCATCAGCACATTGCCGTAGGTGAGACTGCCGCCACCCACGCCATTGCCGTGCAGGGCAAGCTGGCCGTTGAGAAAAGTCATCTGGAAGATGCCGAAGCAGCGCAAGGTGGGAAGCCAGAGAAATTTCCAGATATTCCAGTTGGATTTGGGAAAGTCTTCATCCTCGAAGCGTTTGCCGCGCTCCAACACCAGCACGGAGTAACCCTTCTCGGTCAGTCGCATGGCGGAGACCGAGCCGCCGAAGCCGGAGCCGATGATCACGTAGTCATAGGTTTGATTGTCCACTTGTTATCCTTTGGCGTGTGAAATGATGTTTATTGTATGAGCTTTATCATAATGACGACCTCGATGACTTCATAGATAGCGGCGATCAGCAGGGTGAGTACCACTAACACATACATCTTCCCAGTCCGTTTCAGGCCTTCCAGGTAGCCCTGGCTGCGACGTTCTAATCCGACCGTCCTGGGCCACAGGAAAGCTCTCCCTTGAATATAGGCAGCCAGCATGGTCAGAATGTAGGCCTGGCCTTCGATAACCAGTGTCAGGCTGTGGGGGATCATAACCAGACGCAGGTCCGGATGTGCTGGCGAAAGGATCAGTCCCCATAGTACCGCGCGATAAAAACCGACCAGTATTCCGCTGAAGGGGATGAGCAGTGAGGGTAATGTGATGGTGCCAAACGAACCAACGAGAAGATTGACAAAAAAGGTTGCCCCAATGGCAGCCAGCACCTTTGCGTTGATGTATGCGCTCCCCACAAAAGACATGGGTCCGGTTATGAATGATTCGCCAATGGATTTTAAGAGTTCGTCCTGTAAAGGCTGGTTGAAAGCCACATAGATCATGAAGATGATAACCAGGGCGTAATACAGGGTATTCAGGATGATGTAAACACGGCGATGTTCCTGAACCAACCCCCAGGCAAATTTGAGCAGGTTCATTTTATCTACCTTTCTCGCAGATAAATTCTAACTCAGTTGCCCGTTTTGCATCGCTGACGGCTAAACACTGAAAGCTGATAGCTAAACATCCAACGGCTGTGACATGGTAATCAGCTCCACCCTCTGCTGCCAGCCCAGGCTCTTCCAGAAGTCCAGCCC
>CAZLOC010000434.1:0-3468 GCA_964560935.1 uncultured Anaerolineaceae bacterium
GGCCGTTCCATTGGAAAATCTCGTCATCTTTCTTCAACGCCAGGCGACGGATCAATTGCGGTAAGGTGACCACTTCCGGTATTTCCGCGTAGCCATACTCTCCATGGCGTGGTTCGTATGGATCGAAGCCGGTCGCCACCACAATCGCGCCCGCGTTGACGTCAAATGTCTTCGGTTCATCCTTGAGCACAACCTGTTTGCCATTTACCTGAAGCGGATGGTCAAAGTAATATTCCCAATCCACTGCCGCTGAGGGGGGATAGCAGCCGGGATAAGCGCGGTAAATCACTTTCCGCTCGGACAAGCCATAGTTGAACTCGTCTGGGACCAGCCGCTGGCATGCTTCGATCATCTTTTCGGAATCTTCGTCACTGACTCCGCGCGAGTGCTGGAGCAATTGGACACCGTAATTGCCTACATAACCCGAAACGCCGGTGATCTCAGTCTGGGTGAAGATCGTGATGTTGGGATGCGCCACAACTTGCTCGATCAAACGGTGCAAAAGCTCCCGCGCGTCCTCACCAGTCGGGAAAACTGTCTCCAACTGCGCCATACGGCCGCCCAGGAATGGGGATTTTTCGACGAGGACAACGCGCAGGTCCTGGCGCGCAATGTCGAGCGCAGCGCGCAGACCTGCCACGCCTCCACCTATGACCAGGGCCTGCTTCTCCGCCCTCAGCTGGATCGATTCGAGCGGCTGGAGCAGGCGCGCCTTGGCAACCCCTGCGGCCATCAGGCGCACAGCTTTGCAGGTTGCGCCTTCACAGTCGCAAGCATGTACCCAGGAGTCCTGTTCGCGCAGGCCAATGTGATGATATAGATAGGGGTTCAAACCGGCGCGCATGACCGTACCGCGGAAGGTTTGTTCATGTAGCGAGGGAGCGCACGCGCCAATCACTACACGGTTGACGCCCAACTCTTTGATATCCTGCTCGATCTGGGATTGGCCCGCATCGGAACAGAGTGACATGTTGGTGCGCGAAATCACAACGTCGGGCTGACCTTCCATCAGTTTCGCAACCTGCTCACATTTAACCGTGTGGCTGATGTTGCCACCGCAGTAGCAGGTGTAAACGCCAATTTTCAATTTTTCGTCAGGCATAAGCCACCTCCGATTGTTCAACGCGCATTCCAATCTTGCTCCGAATGTAAGCGGAGGCATCCGAAGCGGCTGCGCCAGCCGTGATGATGCTGTCCACGATGTCCATCGGGCCGCTGGCCGTTCCCGTGACGAAGATGCCAGGCCGTTCGGTAGCGCAGGGGGAGGCGTTCAGGGCTGGGAGGGAAATAAAACCGTCTGATGACGGAAGCAGACCGAAAACCTGGGGCGAAGCGGTGGGGATCATCCCAAGCGAGAGCACCACCAGGTCGTGAGTCCGCTCGATGAGGCGGCCTTCCTCCGTCAATTCCACCCTGAGGACCGGATTGTGATTCTCATCTTCGCGGATAGAAGCCACCTTGCCGCGCACGAACTCGACGCCCATGGCCTGGGCGTTCTGGTAGAACTGCTCGTAGCCCTTGCCGAAGGTGCGAATATCCATGTAGTAGATAGTGATCTCGGCCAGGGGCAACGCGCCGCTGATGAGCATGGCCTGTTTGATGGCATACATGCAGCAGACGCGCGAACAATACTCGATGCCCTGCGTTTGGTCGCGCGAACCGGCGCACTGGACGTAAGCGATGGTGGTCGGTTCCATGCCATCGCCGGGGCGCAGGACACGCCCGTAGGGGCCGGTGGGCGCCAGGAAGCGCTCCATCATCAGCGGGTCGATGACATTGGGCAGTTCACCGCCCCCATACTCTTTCTTTGCCCCAAGGTCAGTCATCTCGAAACCAGTGGCGAGGACAATGGCGGTGGTGTCGATCCCAAATATTTCGGGCTGCTGGGTGAAGTCCACTGCTTCAACCGGGCAGATCTTTTCGCACTTGCCGCATAGCAGGCAGTTGTCGATGTCGAGCACGGCGGTCTGCGGCACGGCAGTGGAGAAGGGCACACGGATGGCACGGTAGGATCCCAGGTTACGATCGAACGGACTGGGCACCGTGATCGGGCATTCGTACTCACATTGGCGGCAGCCGGTGCATTTGTTTTCGTCCACATAGCGTGGTTTTTTCAAGATAGCGACATCGAAGCCTGCGCCGTTTTCGTCCACGGATTGGACTTCGCAGTAAGTGAAGAGTTTGATGTTCGGATGGTGTGCCACAGCCGACATTTTTGGGGTGGTGATGCAGGAGCAGCAATCGAGGGTGGGAAAGACTTTACTGAGGGTGATCATCTTGCCCCCAATGCTGGGTTCACGCTCCACAAGGGCGACTTGGAAACCCTGGTCACCGAGGTCGAGCGCGGCCTGCATCCCGGCGATCCCGCCGCCGATGACGAGCGCATCTACGTGAAGATTGTTCATGCCTGCGCTCCTTGTGCTGAAGCGGCGCGTGAGGCGATTTCGCTTTTTACGAAGCCAATTCCTTGCAGCAATTCGTTCATCTGGTTGACTTCTTTCAGGAAGGGCTTGACACAGACAGTACAGATGGCTGCCAGGCGCAGACGACGGATGTCAATGCCGCGCTCCTTCATCAAGGCGTAAGCATTGTTGATCAATTTGGCTGTGCCGTCCGCTTCAACCTTGTACGGGCTGTCGGTGCCGCTATACATGACAATGATGCCGTCAATGCCACGCTCGAAAGCACGCACGAAAAAATCCGGCGGGAACATGCACGGACACATGACCGGCAGGATGTAGGTGTTGGCCGGATAATCCAGGTGGGATTGACCAGTAGAATCCGCACCCGCATATCCGCCCGCCAGAGTAGCCAGGATCAGGATTTTGGGTTGCTGGGTTTGTATGATTTGGGCCATAGGATATCCTTCTTGACTATTCTTAAGACCCTAAAGGTTTTGGAAACCTCTAGGATCTGTTTCCTATTTCATGCGGCGGATGAAGAGCCGTTCGTAACCTTCACCGGGCAGCATGCCCATAAATTCATGGCCGACTTTCTGGCACCAGCGCGGCATGTCATTCTTGGTGTTGGCGTCGCCAGACCAGATTTCCAGCACTTCGCCAATTTTCACGACAGCGATGCTCTTCTTGGCCTCCAGCAACGGGCCGGGGCAGGACATGGCGCGCGCGTCAACAACTTTGGCGGCCTGGATGGTGGGGTCTACAGTAGTCATGAGATTCTCCTTTTGTGAATCAATTTGTGGTCAGACGAGAGGGGCTTCTGTCAGTTCGACTTTCGGGCTGTTCGTCAATACTGGGCAGTGCTTCACGATTTCGTTATCAATGAGGTGATAGAAAATATTGTGATGCTCGCGACGGGCCTTCACCATTTTGCTGAAGTCCAGGATGCGGAGATGGTGGGACGTGCTTTGCAGGGAAGCGCCAATCGCCTGTGCAATTTCAGTGACGGTCCGTTCCCTTTCCGCGAGCAGCCATAGTATTAATATCCGCTGCGGATTGCCCATAACCC
>CAZLOC010000435.1:0-3466 GCA_964560935.1 uncultured Anaerolineaceae bacterium
GTGACGTCCTTTCCATAACACTAAAATTGACTCTATTGTATTCAAAACTTACTGGTGATTATCTCACAAAATGAGAAGAGACCAGCGATGAGCTGGCCTCCTCTGACCGCCACAAAGTTGCACTTGCTTGTTGAATCTAAGCACCAAATTTATGTAAATCGTGTGAATTAAAAAGAGACTGGCTTCACCAATCTCTTTTGATGGTCTTGGGGAGGTTCCCCAACTTGAAATTGCGAGAGAAATCTTTGCAGTTGCTTGCAAACTATGGGTAATTGTATGGACCCACCGGCACCCTGATCTTGTTCCCGGGTACCAACCCACCCGGATTTACCTCCTGGATAAGGTTGGAGTCAGCGTTGTATTGTTGCGCGATGGAAGCCCAGGTGTCGCCAGATGCAACCGTGTGTATGAATATACAGGGTGAACCATAAATAGTTCCTGTGCTCCCGACACTAGGTATGGTTACCGTTATATTTGGCGGGATTTTGGAAGGATTGGATAACTGCGGGTTGGCATCGATCACATCCCTGGGATTAGCCCCATAACAGCGGGCGATCTGCCACAGCCATTCACCATTCTCCACTCGATGCTCGACATTTGTGCCTGGTACCAGGGTAGTTGAGGGGACTGTACCGGCTTTGTTGATCGTTGTTGTGGCATTATTGGAGGTAATCGTGCCATTCGAAGCGGAGGCATTATTGGTCACGGAGGTGGTGCTGAGGTTGTCTTGAACGATGCTATAGCTCGACGTGCAACTCATCTCCTCGTTTGGTGAAAGCAGATTATCGCCGGGCTGTGTGCAGTTTGCTGTAACCCTGTCATCTGCGATGGAGAACGGACCTTGAAGGGTCACGTTGCCGCTGTTCAAGATGACATAGGTATAGGTAATGATCTGGCTGACCTGGTTGTAGGTTGTCGGGTTGGCTGCTTTGCTGAGAGTCAGCGCCCTGTTCTGCGTCAATGTGACGGCGGTAGTGACCGGGGCTGAACTATTCCCACTAACGGTGGCAGTTGCAATGTTTGTGACAGAACCGCTGTCGAGGTCCGCCTGCGTGATCGTATAGATCCCGGTACAAGTGATCTCCTCGTTCACATCTAGATTGTCGTCCAAGTTTCCCACGGTGTTGACACCAAGACAGGTTGTGGTTATCTTATTATCTGTGACGCTCACAGGACCGGGGTAGGATGCAGCGCCCGCGTTCTTGACCAGATAAGTGTAGTTGATCACCTGGTCGACCGCATTGAAGGGAGTCGAGGTATTGGCGTTCACAGTCAATTGGATAGCAGGTGCGAGTGGCGTGTTTGTTATGGTGCGTTCATTGTCAGTAGGCAGCGCACAGGCTGACAGAACCAATGCGATGATCGTTGCTAGTGAGCAAAAGCAGAGTTTTTGAGTCATAAACCTCTCCTTATCTTTCCCTATGCGATCTGGATCAATGGGAATACTAAATAGACGCCGGCTGCTACAATCGAATTGTTTGGTTAAGATTAGTATAGCATTTATATCGACAATTTCAACGAGTAACATATCTGAAGTGAAAATCTATCCGTTGAGCCGGCTATTGTGATAGGAGTATGCAGGCGACAGAATGCGGCTATAATAAGCAAATAAAATTGGCAGATCGGGATACCATGACACAAGTTTTTATCAGTTATTCACGCAAGGATATCGCTTTTGCCCGCCGTCTGGCCGGTGATCTGGAACAGGCCGGTTTCAATGTCTGGTGGGATATCTCGGACCTCAAGGGCGGTGATGACTGGGTGCGTTTCATCCCGGCGGCGATAGATGCCAGTCAATATTTTGTGGTTTTGCTTTCACCCAATTCGATCCAGTCAGAGTGGGTGGAAAAAGAGTACAGCTATGCCATCCGGCTCCGCAAAAAGCTAATTCCCGCCATGATCAAGCCCTGCGATGTGCCGTTTTCATTGCATACGATCAACTATGTCGATTTCGTCAACGTTGATTATGCTACCGGCGCAAACAATTTGCTGGCTGCGCTGGGAGGCGCCCCGCAGCCCGATATCCGAATGTCGCGGACTGAAAAACTCCTCAAAAAATTGCCGCCGCCGGTCGCAAGATATTCTGCTGTAATCATTGGTGTGGTAATCATCCTGTTAGCATTCTTGATATATTCGATTTTCAATCCATCTACGCCGCCTGTCACCCCACCGTCTACGGAAAGCCCCACCGCTACCCTGACGATCACGCCTCGTCCAATCGACACCGATACTGCTACCCCTACACCAACGCAGACCTTTACTCCAACCATTTCAGCCACCCCCACCATCACGCGGACGAAGACGCCGGTGCCGGTCAACTTCGTGCTGCCCACGGTTTGCGTCCATCCTATAGAATTCGATGTGCATTCTATCTACGTGCGTAGCGGTCCGGGCACAGACAGGGGTGTCTTACTGAATGCACCAGCAATACAAGTGGGAAAATGTCCCTTGATCGGCGGTCACAATGAAGAGGATACCTGGCTCATGATCGCTTACGGCCAGCCCGACCCGGAATTTGTTCCATACGAAGGCGGCTGGATCCGCAAAGACCTGTTTGACCTCAGCACACCGGTCTTCATCCCTGAAATCACATTGACCCCCACGCCCACGATCACGCTCACCCCGACCATCACGCCAACGTTCACCGTCACGTTGACACCGACACCAACCTCCACCCCAACACAGACATTTACCCCAACAGCTACGGATACCCCCACGCCAACTTACACGGCTTCCCCAACGCTGGAGCCGGAACCAACGAATACACCCTGACCCCCAGCCTCCCCCAAATCCGACTGAAGTTCGTCGGATTTGGGGGAGGTGCGCCCTCTTGTGCCCTGAAGGGGTATTAGGGCGGAGGGGGGTTCTCATGGACATGCTCCGCTCATTTAAACTAAATCATTCACAAACACGCTTCCAGGCATTGCCTCAGCCGCCGGATACCTTGTTCGATCTTCTCCTCATCGTAAAAAGCGTAACACAGACGAATATACTCGCGCAGGCCTCCCTGGCTCGAAAAGCGGACACCCGGCCGAAAGCCGACCTTGAACTCCAGCGCTTTCTGCTGGAGTTGTTCAGCATCCACTTCTGGCAAACGCACCCAGAAAAAGAAACCGCCTTGAGGGGTTTCGAAAGTAGCCTGTGGTAATTCCCGATGTAGGGCTGTATCCATCGCCGCCAGGCGCGAACGATACGCAGTGATCAATCTGGCGATATTCTGCTCCAAGTCTCCTGCCTCCAGCAGTTCCCGCACGATGGCTGATGTAAAGGGATTCAACCCGCCGCCGCTGTCCAGCAGGCCGCTGGTGACCAGGCGCTTGATCACCTCCGGATGCGCCTGCATCCATCCCAGCCGCAGACCGGGCGCCAGGACCTTGGAAAAGGAACCCAGCGAGATGACAGTTTCCAGGTCCGTATAAGCAGCGAACGGTTTCACCTGCCGGTCCGAGTAGTTCAGGAAATGGTA
>CAZLOC010000436.1:0-3460 GCA_964560935.1 uncultured Anaerolineaceae bacterium
TATAAGGCGTATCACGCCGGGCTGGACCGTTATGTGGCGCTCAAGGTATTGCACCCGGATTTAACCGAAGACCCAACTTTTACCGCTCGCTTCCAACGCGAAGCACGCCTGGTAGCAAAGCTGGATCACCCAAATATCGTCCCGGTGCATGATTTTGCCGAGCACGACGGGTATCCTTATCTCGTGATGAAGTTCATCGAAGGGGAGACACTCAAAGCGCGCTTAGAACGTAGCCCACTGACAGCAGAGGAAATCAATCATATCGTCGACTCTGTTGGCTCGGCGTTATCGTATGCCCACCAGCAGGGGATTTTACACCGCGACGTCAAGCCCTCGAATGTGCTGATCGCCACGGATGGTCATATCTACCTGGCGGATTTTGGCCTGGCGCGCATCGCCCAATCGGGCGCATCTACGCTTTCTACCGATGCAGTCATGGGCACACCCCAATACATCTCTCCCGAGCAAGCCGTTGGCAAGAGTGACCTGGATGAAGGCACTGATATTTATTCGTTTGGCGTCATGCTCTACGAAATGGTCGTTGGGCAAGTCCCTTTCAGCGCCGATACGCCCTTCTCCATCATTCTCGACCATATTTCTTCGCCCCTGCCCCTGCCGCGGACCATCAACCCCGCGGTGCCGGAAAGCGTTGAACGTGTTTTGCTCAAGGCGCTTGCAAAGGAACGCAGTGACCGTTTCGCGACTGTCAATGAACTGGTTACGGCGTTCAAGTCAGCCTGGGAGGCAGCCGGAGTCCCGATGAAAGGCACAGGGATCATGCTACCGGAAAGTGGTGAACCGGTCCCTGAAGAGGCGGAAGCGCCAATGGAAAGGGAGGTAGCGAAGAGGGCGGATGAGGCGGTCGCAGCGAAAAGGTCAAAAGTAAAACCCTTGCCCTGGATGCTCATCGCCGGGGTTGTTGCGCTGGCAATCTGTTGCCTGTTTGCAAGTGCGGTTTCGCTGCCAAGCGTTCTCAACTGGCTTAAGCCAAGCTCACAAGAACCAATCCCGACGGAGCCTGCGCCAACACAATTCACCTTTTGTTCCGGGGAGCAAACCTGGCTTACAAGGGAATATTTCCCCGAGCAAGAAATCCAGTACTGTTGGGACCAGGATCATTACATTACTGATTTGACTTACAGCAACGGGGAATGGACAATTGTAATGACCAAAACGGTCGGTTATACCGATCAGACCTATCTCACCGATCCCGAATTCCCAAAGGCAAAAATCAGAGAATACTGGGACCAGGGGTATGACATAACGAGCTCGACCTACGCAAATGGAGCATGGATCGTCGTCATGAGCGCAGGCAGCGGGTTCACAAATCAGACCTATTTCAGCGGTTCCAACTTCCCTGATGCAGACGTCCAAAGCTACTGGGATCAAGGATACTCGATCACATCGATAGGATATGGCAACGAAACCTGGTTTGTTGTGATGTCGAAAGGGACCGAGTCAGAAAAGCAAGTCTATTTCACCGAAGCGACTTTCCCGGAGGGCCGCATACGAACTTACTGGAATTCGGATTACTATATCACCAGCGTCGCTTATGGGAACGCGATGTGGGCAGTTATCATGTCAACTGGAGAGAGATTCTCGAACCAATACTACTACAAGAAAGATAGCTTTCCCGAAGGTGGTATAAAAGAAGATTGGGACAATGATTTCTTTATTACAGACCTGGCTTACGAGGATTCGCTCTGGGTCGTTGTGATGTCGAAACCTTAGAACCTATCCGGGATTTCCGGAGCGCGGACTTTTAGTCTGTTAAAAATGGGCAGACTGAAGTCTGCATTCCGTTTTTTTCGGATAGTCTCTTAGTTAAGCGACTTCGCTCATTCCCAGGAAAACGTCCACAACCTGTGGGTCAAAATGCGAGCCAGCCCTCTCCCGGATATGCTGGCGGACTTCAGCAAAATCCATTGGTTCCCGGTAAGGCCGGTTGGAAGTAAGCGCATCCCATACATCTACAACGGAAAAGATACGGGCCGCGAAGGGGATATCTTCGCCTCGCAGGTTACGAGGGTAGCCCGAACCGTCCCATCTTTCATGATGGCAATAAGGGATGTCAATAGCCGGCTCTAAAAACTCGATCGGGCTCAACATCTCATAGGCCAAGCCAGGATGCTGCTGCATCAGTTCGCGTTCTTTCGGGGTCAGATCGCTGGGTTTGAGCAGAATACCATCCGGGATCCCCATTTTGCCGATGTCATGCAGCAGTGCGCCACGTTTAATGTGCACCAAATCCTTCTCTTCAAAACCCATCTTACGGGCCAGTTCCTGGGTCAGGGCGGTCACGCGCTGAGTGTGACCCTCCGTCTCCTTATCCCGCAAGTCCAAGGCTCGCACCCAACCTTGCAAAGTAGCTTCATAAGCAATTTGCAGTTCAGCGTTTGCGGCTTCCAAATCCTTGTTAGCTGCCTGCAACTTGTCAAATAGTTGAGCGTTATTAATTGCCATCGCAGCCTGATCAGCAAACGCCGCGAGCAACTCGAGATCGCTTTCCTTGAAAAGGCCAATATGCGCGCGATTATCCACAAACATGACACCGATCATCTCATCTTTCAGTTTCATGGGGACGCACAAGATCGAACGAAGTTGAAGGGAAACAATGCTCGCCTGCATTCCAAAACGCGGGTCTTCCTGGGCATTGGTGGTCAGCACCGGCTCACCAGACGACATCACCCGCTGCACGATTGTCCGGCTATAGGCAAAAGCTTCTTCATCCAAATTGACGTTGTCGATGCCGCGCGCGATACGAACTCGCGGTTCACCGTTCTCATCGCGCAGCACTAAAAATCCGCGTTCGGCCTGGACCAGGGCAATCAGCGAATCCATCACTTGCTCTAATACACGATCCAACCCCAAAGAGGAATTGATTACGTGCCCTACTTCTACCAAGGTCTTCAATTTTTGCTTACCCGTTTGCAGGCGTCCGGTCACCCCGCCCTGCAAGTGGCCGATAGAATCGGCGACATTTTTCAGGTCTTGAAGAGCCGCTGAAACATTAGGATCAGCAACGCGTGAAAGGCTTTCTATTGCTTTCAGCAATAAAAAATTCAAGTCTTTGAATTGCCCCTGGATGATATGCGTATCAGAAGGTTTATTGAGCACGTCAGCCTCCGGTCATGCTGTAATACCATTGTACAACCCTTCATTCAGCGAATCAATTATTTAAAGCTGTTCTTGCAGAGCTTTCTTAAGGTTAGTAATTTTTCAACCAAAACGCCTAGACAATGTCATGCTGAGCGTAGCGAAGCATCTCTTTCAATGAGTGGGAGACTCTTCGTCGCCCTGACGGGCTCCTCAGAGTGACATAAACCGGACTTTATGAAAGCCCTGGCTGTTCCTGAATGATTTCCTCAAAACGCGCATACAACTATATTTTCTAGACCTGGAGAGATCGCTTCCTGGCTACCGATGAAACAGGCAAATCCTCTAATCCCAAAAACGCCTC
>CAZLOC010000437.1:0-3449 GCA_964560935.1 uncultured Anaerolineaceae bacterium
TCATTCCCGTCGAAATGACAAGAAAGAGGAGGCATCCACCCATCACTGACGGGTTACTACTTAAGGACTCGCCTTGATAATTGGCACTTCTTTGGACTCAGACGCCGGATCTGACAGGGACCCAAGAAAGCAGGTTGTCAGGAGAGCCTTGAGGTTCTATCAACGTAGATATTGAGATTCAATGGCATTCATGTTTTGGCATTATGTCGGGATGGTTGGAGTTGAGTGCTGCTACTTGTTGCCATAGGACCTCTTTTTTGTGGGGTAGAATTTCTCAACTCTTTTTTCTTCCGATGTTAACACAACATTTTTCTTGCCGCACGGGAGCGAATCATGTAATTTGGATGCACCGGGAACAAAAAGGCACGCGGCCGAACCATTGAAACCGGAACATCCATATGACCACAACGAAGAAGGAGTTGGCTTTGGAGGTGAGCGGGGCGACAGGATTCAAGAAGCATGAGTCTCTGAAAATGGCTGATGCTTTGTTCCGGGCAATGCTTCAGTCCCTGACTGATGGCAATCGAATTGAGATCAGGGGATTTGGTGTTCTTGATGTCAAAGATGCAAAAGCAAAGCCTGCAGCTCGTAATCCAGGGACAGGCGAAGTCACTAACAACTGTCTTTTGCGTTCATGATCCAAGAGGCAACAAGAAGGAAAGCTGGCTTCCAGAAAGGAGGTGTTCGTCATGGACCACAATTCGAAAAATGCAGTACTCAATCGTATTGCATTCATCGGCAACTACTTGCCACGCCGGTGCGGCATCGCCACATTTACTACCGATCTGTGTGAGGCCATCGCCGCCCAATATCCTCAAACAACCTGCATTGCCCTGCCGGTCAATGATATCGAGGCCGGTTACGCCTATCCGGCCCGCGTTCGGTTTGAACTCACGGAGAAGGACATTGATTCCTATCGCCGTGCTGCCGATTTCCTCAATATCAACAACGTGAACCTCGTATCCCTGCAGCATGAGTACGGCATTTTCGGCGGACGCGTGGGCAGTCACATTCTGGTGCTCTTGCGTGAATTGCGGATGCCCATCGTCACGACACTGCATACCATTCTGCGCGACCCTGACCCTGATCAGAAGCGAGTGCTGGAAGAGGTGGCGGCCCTGTCCGATCGGTTGGTGGTCATGAGTGAGCGTGGCGCGCAATTTTTGCAGGAGATCTATGGGGTGCAGCCCGAAAAGATTGATCAGATCCCCCATGGTATCCCCGATGTGCCATTTGTAGACCCGAGTTTTCACAAAGACCTGTTTGGAGTCGAGGGCAAGATCGTTTTGCTCAGTTTTGGCTTGCTTTCGGCGAGCAAAGGCATAGAAAATGTCATCGCCGCCCTGCCCGCTATTCTGGCCCGTTACCCGAACGTAGTGTACATCGTCGTCGGTGCGACCCACCCCCACGTCGTGCGCAATGAAGGCGAAACCTATCGGCTGTCCCTGCAATGGCTGGCTCAGGAGAAAGGCGTGGAAGGCCAGGTGGTCTTCTACAACCGCTTTGTCAGTCTGGAGGAGCTTATTGAATTCATCAGTGCGGCGGATATTTACATCACACCCTATCTCAATGCAGCGCAAATCACCTCCGGCACACTCGCCTATACTCTGGGAGTGGGCAAGGCTGTGATTTCAACACCGTATTGGTATGCGGAAGAAATGCTGGCCGAGGGACGGGGAGTACTGGTGCCGTTCCGGGATCCGGCAGCGCTGGCCGATCAGGTGATTCACCTTTTGGACAACGAGTCCGAGCGCCATGCCATGCGGAAGCGAGCCTATCTGTTTGGGCGGGCGATGATCTGGCCGCAGGTAGCGAGCCGTTATATGGAGAGTTTTCAACGCGCACGAGCGGAGCGCCGTTATCATGCTCACACGGACTTTGCGGTCAAACCCCTGGATAAACGTCCGGGCGAATTGCCGCCTCTCAAGCTGGATCACTTGCATCATATGACGGACGAAACCGGCATCATGCAACACGCCATTTTCAACATCCCCAACTATCGCGAGGGGTACACCATCGATGACAATGCCCGCGCGCTGATGGTGAGCGCTCTTCTGGAGGCCATGGGTAACGAGGAGGCGTTGGATTTGGCCTCCCGGTATCTCGCTTTCATCTGGTACGCCTTCAATACTGAAACCGGCCGCTTCCACAACTTCATGGATTACCAACGCCACTGGCTTGAGGTTAACGGTTCTGACGACAGTCACGGCCGAACGTTGTGGGCGTTGGGCACCGTATTGGGCCGCTCCAACATTCGGGTCCTGCAAAGCATGGCCGGCCGGGTATTCGAACAGGCGTTACCCGCTATTCTCAACACCAGCAGCCCCCGCGCCTGGGCTTTCGCGCTGATCGGCATCCACGAATACCTGCAACGCTTTGCCGGCGACCGCAGGGCCAGCCAGGTTCGCGAGGAATTGTCAGGGCGGCTGTTAACGTTGTATCAAAGCCACCGCTTGGATGAGTGGCGCTGGTATGAAGGCAAGCTGACCTATTGCAACGCGGCGTTGCCGCATGCGTTGCTCATGTGCGGTCAATCTATACCGAATGGCGCCATGACCGAAGCCGGACTGGAGGCGCTCAGTTGGCTGGCCGACTTGCATCGCTCGGACGCGGGATATTTTGTTCCTATCGGATCCAATGGTTTCTATCCGCAAGGTGGCAAGCGAGCCCGGTTCGATCAACAGCCGGTGGAGGCGCAGGCGATGGTCTCCGCCTGTCTCGAGGCCTACCGGATCACCGTCGACAAGCGCTGGCGTAAGGAAGCCCGCCGCGCCTTCGAGTGGTTCCTCGGGCGCAACGACTTGAACCTTCCTGTCTACGATCCGACTACGGGAGGATGCCGGGACGGTCTGCATCCCGACCGCCTCAACGAGAACCAAGGTGCGGAGTCGACGCTGGCCTTTCTCCAAGCCCTTCTGGAACTCCGACTGGCTGAGAACATTCTCATTACACTGGAGACCCAAAGCCAATGAACAATCAGCATGCTGAACTTTTTCGACGCCATGAGCGCAATCCCATCCTGACCGCCGCCCAATGGCCGTACCCTGTTAATAGCGTATTCAATCCTGGCGCGACATTATTGCCCGACGGCATGACCCTGCTCTTGTGCCGGGTGGAAGACCGGCGTGGGCTTTCCCACCTATGTGCTGCCCGCTCTGTGAATGGCATAGATACCTGGCAGATCGACTCCCAGCCTACCTTACTGGCCGATCCCAAACATTATCCTGAAGAACTGTGGGGCATTGAAGATCCACGTATAACCTACGTCCCCGAATTAGGCTTGTATGCCGTCGTGTACACCGCCTACACATGTGGCGGCCCAGGCGTGGCTCTGGCGCTCACGGATGATTTTCAGCACTTTGATCGGTATGGTTTGATCATGCAGCCGGAAGATAAAGACGCGGTGCTCCTGCCTCATCGGATTGACGGAAATTGGGCTTTGATCCACC
>CAZLOC010000438.1:0-3403 GCA_964560935.1 uncultured Anaerolineaceae bacterium
CGCTCGCGCTGGATCTTTCCATACCCTGGAAAGGTCCAGCGCAGATAACGGCCATAGTCGAGCAAGCCCACTCGGTTGCCCTGGGATAGCAGCACATCCGCCATCGCCGCCACCGCCATGATCGAATATTCGAACAGCGAATGCTCTTTATCGAATATATTGGTTTTCAGGCGGCCGTCCAGAACAATGCCGATATCCGCAACCCGTTCCTGCTCGAACTCATTGGAATACATGCTGAAGGCATGCCGCGCGCTGGCGCGCCAGTTGATCCAACGCGGCGAGTCGCCGGCCTGATATTCCCGCAAGCCGAAGAATTCCACACCAGGCCCACCCACGCGCGCGGGGATGGTGCCGGAATACACGCGGGTCTTGCGTGTGCGGATGGCGATCTGCTTCAAGCGCAGCACCGAGGGCAGGACGAATAACTGTCCGGGCGTTGGAATCGTCCCCTCGCGGCTGACCAGCCCAAAATGGTCGCGCGCTTCGACGCGCAGCCCGGGAAACGGATAGTATCCGCGCGGGCCGCTGACCGTGTATGTCAGGTTGACCGTCTGGCCTTTTGCCAGATGTAGCAGATGTCGCGCTGAACCATCCAGGATTTTCAAGCGAGGCGACAATTTGTCAGTAATCAGAACATCTTCAAGCGTTGCGCCTGCATTGGTTATGTGCAAAGTGACCCGGACAGGCATATCCGCCCCGGTACGCTCCACGCTCAATTTGCGCTCGACGTTCAGGTTTATTTCCCGAGGAGCGCGCAGCAAGCCGCTCAACAGGTAGATCACCAGCGGAATGGACAAAGTAAGGATATCCCCACGCAACGTGAGCAACCCAAACAAAATCAAACCATAAATGAGCAGGCTGAGTAGCAGAGAACGACGCATCGATCAGTCAATCACCGGTACAGGGACTTTTGCAAAGGCATCCTTGATCACGTCATCGCCTATCTTTTGAGCCATCCAATATTCCGGTTGCAGGATCAGGCGATGGATCAGGACGGGCGTGGCAAAATGCTTGATATCGTCAGGGGTAACATATTCGCGGCCTTCGAGGGCGGCGCGCGCGCGGGCCATCTTCAAAAATGCCAGCGAACCGCGCGGGCTGGCGCCCACCGCCACGCGGCGGTCCTGCCTGGTTTCATGTACCAGTTTGGCAATATACTCTTCCAGGTCCTTATGGACGTGCACATTTTCCACCACTTGGCGCATCTCCATCAATTGTTTTGCGTCCGTCACCTTGCTCAAGATCGCCTCATCCTGGCGGCGCTCTCGACGGCGGCGCAATATTTCTCTTTCTTCTTCCACATTTGGGTAACCCACCGTCAGTTTCAACATAAAGCGATCCAATTGCGCTTCCGGTAGTGGGAATGTCCCCTCGTATTCAATCGGGTTCTGAGTTGCCAGCACCAGGAACGGTTCCGGTAATGGCAGGGTTTCCCCTTCCAGCGTCACCTGTCCCTCCTGCATGGCCTCCAGCAAAGCGGATTGTGTCTTGGGCGAGGCGCGATTGATCTCATCAGCCAGGATGATATTGGCAAAGACCGGCCCTTTGCGCAACTCGAACTTATTCCGGTCGCGGTTGAAGATATAGCCACCCGTAATGTCACCCGGGAGCAGGTCCGGGGTGAATTGGATGCGCCTGAAGTCCAGCCCCAGCGCAGTGGCAAAACTACGCGCAATCAACGTCTTTCCCAGGCCCGGGAAGTCTTCCAGTAAGACATGGCCGCCCGCCAGCATGGCAGCCATGATCATCTCCAGCAGGTCGCGTTTGCCCACAATCGCCCGCTCGACCTCGGCTACTACCTGCTTGCTCAATTTCGACACATCTTGAGTTTCAATCACGGTGATTCTCCATTTGGGATTCCAGGTACGCGATCACCTGGTTTAGATCAATATCGAAAGGAGTCTCAAGCGGACGTGAAAACCGTCTCTGACGAGGAAAATCAGCGAAGGTGCGCGTCAGCCCGGACTCCAGATATGCTGTCACTTCAGCAGGCGGATTCCAGTCCCGACCGTTGAGCGGGCTGTTTGGTACGTCAGCCTGTCCATTACGTAGAGACAGGATGGAACGCGCCAGTTTCCCCATCCGATTAGCGATCAGCCACTTGTAGTACACTCCTCCCCTGCCTGTAGATGAGATTTGCCCTGCAGTTGCTTCCAACGGCCCTTGTCGAGGGTTCGCTGCTTCTTCTACCAACTCCGCTGAGAGGCCTTTTCCATATAGACTTCCAAAGGCCATCAAGGTAACACCAACCACCAGTAAAATCCAGTATATCAATTGCGCGACCGACTGATAGAGTATATTAAAGCCCCACCACATATAAGAAACAGGCACAAACAGTGCGGATCGAACTATGCCCTGTAAATAATAAGCCATCGCAGCTGCCACCAGGAAAAAGGCCCCTGACAAAATCAAACGGCGACGCTTCACGATTGCGCCCCTACTGCATGCAGTATCGCCGTCAGACAGACAACCGCTTCGTTCACATCCTCCCGACTGGACTTTCGTCCACCGTAACGCGCTTTTTCGAACAAGCGGGTCAGGCGGCGGACCGGGTCAGATGGTAACCCGGCCTGTTCCAGGCGGGATGCGAATTCCTGCGGGGTCATCCCTTGCTGGCGATGGAGTCCCCGCTCCCGACCAAGCGCATCGCTCATGCGCGCGTAACACTGGATCACGGTGTCATCCCAATCGCGTCCCGCGGAAAGATCCTTCAAAGCGGAGCGGGCGGCGCGCGCCAGGTTCTGCAGTTGGTGTTTTGGAGGCCGGAAGAAACGATACAGCCAAAAACCGATCCCCGCAAAAAACAAGACAACCAACAAGCTGACCAGGTAGATCAGCCAGGGGGGAATGACAGGCGGCACATAAGGCGGCGGCGTCACAACCACCTCTGGGGCCTGCTCCATCCCGGCGACCTGGGGTTCGACCTCAAACATCCCTTCCGGCCGGAATTTGGTGATCGCATAATAAATTGCCCAGGCCGTCAGGCCGACACGCAGGATCGTTTTGATCACACGTTTGCGCGCTTCGGGTGAAAGCATGGCAAGCATTAACACGAACAAAATCAGAAACCCACCGATCAGCATGATCGCTTCGCCCAGAGTCAGCGTGCCTACATTCTTGGCTAAATTAACAAAACCGGAAAAGATATTTGGCCGGTTGCCTTCGTCTGTGAAAAAAACCTGGGCAGGTTTGAGTTCCACGTTTTGCAAGCTGGCTGCCAACAAAACCAACACAATTACGCCCAGACTGGCCACAATAGTGACAAAAATCCTCTTTAGATTTGGAGACGGTATGGGAAATTTCATCTGCGCGATTATTTTACATCATACAATCCAGAGAATTCAACCCAGTCAGTATAAATCATATTTTTCACAGTTTCGACATTCTACAGAAGGGTTTTCTG
>CAZLOC010000439.1:0-3403 GCA_964560935.1 uncultured Anaerolineaceae bacterium
GTGTTTATCCTATCCAGCGGCTGCTGCGCCACCACGGCCTGTCCGGTCCCCGGATGGAACTCGATGTCGCCGCACGGTTTCGCTGGGAGGCCTCAATGTGCGGCGAACTTTGGCAGGCCGACGCGCTGCATGGCCCCAAACTGATCCATGCGGCCACGGGACGTCCTCAGAGAGCCATCATCTTTGGTCTCTTGGATGATCGCAGCCGGATAATCCCCTATCTGGAAGCCGGATTCGGCGAGACCGAACATCGTTTTCTCGTCGTTCTGCACCATGCCATTGCCCGCAAAGGCATTCCACGCCGCCTGCTATTGGATAATCATGCGAGCTTTACCGGCCATGATCTGCGGGTCTTATGCGCCAAGCTCGACATCCACCTGGTGCACAGCCGTCGCGCAGACGGGCCGAGCAAAGGAAAAATCGAAAGATTCTGGAGGTCACTTAGAGAACATGTCGTGGATCGTTTGGATTTGCAGACGGTCACAACGATCGATGAACTTAATCTACGCCTCTGGAGTTACGTCGAAACTGAGTACCACCACCGGCCGCATTCTTCTCTCTCGGGCAAAACGCCGCTGGAGGTCTGGGAGAGCGATGCCCGCGATATCCGTTGGGTGTCCGACCACAGCAAACTTGCGGCTTATTTCTTCGGCGAAACCGAGCGCTTGGCGCGCAACGATTCCACCATCCAGTGGCGCGGCATTTTTTATGAAGTACCGCCCTACCTGCGACGCTGCTGGGTCAAGCTTCGCTATTCGCTGCTTGATCCGGGCCGCGTCAGCCTCATGGATGCCAACGTCGAGATCCCTTTGCGCGCCGTCCAGCCAGTGGCCAACGCTCATCGCAGCAGAAACGTTTCTGTCCCCTCCAGATCAGACGACAAACCAAAGACCGGCCTTAACGCGCCGGATCTCATGCTGGAAAAGATGATCCGACCGGATCCAGAACGGAATGGGGACGACGAGGATCCGAAAGGGGGCGACCATGAATAAGCTTCTGTCGACCTACGGCCTGACTCGAGAACCATTCACCAAGGACATCGCTCCCTCAGAGATGTTCCAACCCGAACAATTGCAGGAGGCGCTGCAGTCGCTTAAGGCTGCCATCGAAGGCCGGAGTTCCGCCGTCGTCACCGGAGACTCCGGTTGCGGAAAAACTTGTTTGTTACGCGCTTTTGAAGAAGACCTCCCACAGGGGCGTTACAGGCTTCTCTATGCGTACAACTCCACCGTCAACCGCCGAGACTTTTACCGTCAGCTTTCGATCGGATTGGGACTGGAGCCTCACTCCAGCTTTGCCGCGCTGCATGCAAGCGTCAGCCAGCACATCCAGGAACTCGCCAGCCAACACAAACTCCGCGTCATAGTGGTGTTGGATGAGGCCCATATGCTGGCGGTTCAGGTTTTGGAACAACTGCACATTCTCGGGAATTTTGAAAAAGATTCCAAGCCCTGGCTGTCCTTCATTCTGATTGGCCTGTCGGATTTGCGTGAAACTCTCAAACGCAATGTCTTGGCTTCGCTGACGGCGCGGGTTCCCATTCGGATTCACATCCAGCCCCTGGACGCCGAGCAGGTCAAACTCTACATCCGCCACCGCATGAGCACAGCCGGCTGCCGGCGGGATGTTTTCGGCGACGACGCCTTGCTGCTGATGTCGAAGGCCACGGGCGGCATCATGCGCCGACTGGATGTGCTCGGCGATCAATGTCTGATCACTGCGCTGAAAACCAAGTCAAACATCGTCGATGCCACTGTCGTGCAGAAGGCGATTCAAGCCTGCGGGGACGTGATTGTATGAGTGCAACGGTCGACTTGTGGAACCGGATCATGGCCGGTGTTGCAGGTAAAGTGTCGGCTGATTGCTTCAACACATGGTTCCTTCCGTTGAACCTGCTGAGTTTCGAAGGCCTGGTGCTGGAGCTGGAGGCGCCAACGGAGACTTTCCGAGCAGCCTTTGCGGAGCATTACCTGGATATCTTGCGTCCGGTCGCCGCGGAGGTTGCTGGTGCGCCTATCGAGATTCGGCTCTTAACTCCTCTCCCGAAACAACCCAAGGCCGAGGGCTGCGCACAGAATAGTGCGCAGCCTCTGCCCGTCGTACGCGCCTCGGAACTCGAGACTCCCCCGCGTCAGCAATCCTGGCTCATCGAGCGGTTGTGGACGTATCAGGCCGTCGGCATCATCGGAGGCAGTCCCAAGAGTGGCAAGACATGGCTCGCCCTGGAAATGGCCGTCTCTGTCGCCTCCGGAAGCCCATGTCTGGAAACCTTCCCTGTACCTAAACCAGGACCCGTCTTGCTGTATGCAGCGGAGGATTCTGCCACCGCCCTCCGCACTCGTGTTGAGACTCTTGCTCGGCTGCACAAAATCGACTTCGAGCGACTCGACCTCCATGTCATCACGGCAGATTCGCTCCGTCTGGATCAGCCTGACCACCAAGCTCGGCTTGAAGCTACCCTGCAACTATACAGACCAGCCTTGCTCGTGATCGATCCACTGGTTCGGGTGCATGCAATCGATGAAAACGTCGCCGGCCAGATCGCGGCCTTGCTTGGATACCTGCGTTTTCTCCAGCGTAATACCGGCGCCGCAATCGCGCTCATTCACCATATCCGCAAAAACGTTTCACATAACGGAGGAGCAGGCTACAGTCTGCGCGGGTCCGGAGACCTGTACGCCTGGCTTGATTCGTTCTTATATCTGCGGATGCATCAAGGACAACGAACGATCGCCGCCGAGCATCGTTCTGCCCCGTCGTTCGGGCCGATCGCTTTGGAACTGGCACAGTCTGAATCTGTCGGCCCCCATCTCAGGATCACTTCCCTCAATGGCAGTCTAGCGGAGAACCCGCCTCAGGAGGGATTGGCTTCTCGTATTGTAGAACTCTTGTCTGCGGCACCGGGAGCACTGACGATCGGGACTCTTCGTTCTCGTCTGCAGGTTCGAAATGAACGTGTCGTGGAAGCTCTTCGCAGCCTTGAAGCGGAAGGGAAACTCGTGCGCAGCAAAAACGGCATCGCAATCAAAAAACAATCCGCCCTTCAAATATCGTTCTGAATCGTTCCGTTCCCTTCCCACCCTATAGAGATGATCGGGAACGGAACGAACCAGGAAGAATTGCGAATGCCTCTTTGAACAAATTGCCCTGGATAAATCAGACGCTCCGCCCCTGGATCAAAGCCCCGCGTAACAACCACCTGGGAAATGTGACGGCGCATACGGTCACGGGACTGGCGCATTGGACCTGGTACTTCGCGGCGACAGCGCTCGACGCGGAGGGAAACGAGAGCAACTACTCAAACGAGGTTTCGGCCGTCATCGCGGATGAGTTCCGGATCACGAGCATGTCGGCGTCTATACGCTGGTTCGGGATCATGCTGCTCTGCACGACTTCGGACAAC
>CAZLOC010000440.1:0-2036 GCA_964560935.1 uncultured Anaerolineaceae bacterium
AATCCCTATCCCTGCAATCATCACCGCTTTACCACTAGGCAGGCAGATATTCTGCCGCCCACTCGACATCGAACTTCCTCAATGTCTCAGGCGTTGGGACACCATCGTTCGTCCAACCAGCCAACTTATAGTACTCGTCCAGGGCGCTTTCGAACTCATCCTTTGTGAGCGCGAAACCGGCAGTTGGGCCGGTGCCTTCCAAGGCCTTGAAGAACTTCTTTGGCAGCGTATCCGCCTTGCGGTCGAGGCCTTCGCGCGCGTTGAAAACGCGGAACAGGTTCAGGCGGCGCGCGCCGACTTCCTGCAACTCATCCACCGTCACACCCCAGCCGGTGACTGCGTTGATCATCTCGACGGTCTCTGCCGGGCCATAGAGAGTCCAGCCTGGTCCCCAAACAAACTGGCAAAGTTCCACCGCATCGCACATGCTGAAGAATAACTGGCTGTTGTAAGCAAAGCGCACCTTCTCAGGCGTGAGGCTATAGGCAGGCTGCGGCTTGCTCAACCCGATCATCTTTAGCCGGTCGAGATTCAAATCCGGAACACCCTCTTCATAATACGGATCGTGTTCACTGGACTGATGATCAGCGCCAAAAGGATTGACGGCATAGATCAAGCCCAGCGAGCGCTTGGCCTGCGGCATGTGCGCCGGGGCTTCCGCGCCCTTGCTGGTGATGAGGAGCTCATCCGCGCCGTTGCCCCAGACTTTAGCAGCGCGCTCGGAACCCTGCGAGAGCACTTTACCTAGCGGACCTTCATTCTTTACAATCGCATCCAGGGCGGCCAGCATGGCATCCGCATCGCCGAATTTGAGTTCGATGCCGCCCGTCTGCTCTTTGGTGATCACACCTTTTTCGTAGCACTCCATCGCGAAGGCAATCGTTGCGCCGCAGGCAATCGTATCCACACCATACTGGTTGCAAATCTGGTTGGCAAGGGCTACGGCAGCCTGTTCTTTGATACCACAATAGGAACCAAAGGTGCCCAGGGTCTCGTATTCCGGGCCGCCATAATACGGGTCGACTTTATACGGTCCCTCCTTGATTTCCACAACCCGTTTACAGCGCACCACACAGGCGTAGCAGGTATCACGTTCCTTGAGGATGGTCTCCGACATGCGCTCACCGCTGATGTCTTCCGCGTTTTCGAACTGGCCTTCATTATAGTTGCGGGTCGGCAGGCATCCGATGGTGTTATTGAACATCACAACGGTAGCAGTTCCATCGTTGGCCAGACCGGGCATGTCCGGGTTGTCGGGTAGGATTTTCGGCCCCAGACGGTTCAAGGTGACCAGAGCCTTGCTGTCGAAAATTTCTGGCTTCTTGGTTCCGCGCACAACGACAGCCTTCAGGTTCTTGCTGGCCATGACGGCCCCCATACCAGTACGACCAACGTGGCGGTTCGACATGCTGACAATGCTGGAGAATATCACGCCGTTTTCCGCGCCGGGTCCATGTTGCAGGATTTCGATCTTCTGGTCGGCGATTTCCTCTTTTAGGATTTTGTCCACTTCACCCGTGATCTTGCCCATCAAATGCGCAGCGTCTCGCAGCTCGTAGTTGCCCTCGTTTATGTACAGGTATACGGCCTTGGGCGACTTTCCCTTAACCACAATCCCGTCGAAGCCTGCAAATTTAAGTTCGGCCGGGAAGAACCCGCCACCCTGACCATCACCAATCCCCCCGCTGATCGGCGACTTGGCATTGGCATTGATGCGGCTCTGGCCGGAGATAGCTGCTCCGGTTGTTACCCCAGTGAAAAGGGTCAGGACATTTTCCGGTCCCAGCGGGTCCGCACCTTTGGGCATCTCGCGCAAAATGTAATGCATCCCCATGGCTGAACCGCCCATGTACTTGCGATAGAACGCTTCTTCAGGGGTTTCGACTTCCAACTTGCCATTAGTCAAGTCAATGTGCAGGATTTTTCCGTTATAACCGTAAGGCATGGGATCCTCCTTGGGTTGTCAATATTTTATTCATTCAATTATACGGGCGGGTTGCAAAGGTTGCAACTCGGGTTTTCCGAAACCGACAAGA
>CAZLOC010000440.1:2136-3399 GCA_964560935.1 uncultured Anaerolineaceae bacterium
AATTATACGGGCGGGTTGCAAAGGTTGCAACTCGGGTTTTCCGAAACCGACAAGAATCGGCTGGTTTTTGTTCGATTTTTTACTTTTCAGGCGCAGTGATGAATTTATCGGCTAAGCAAGTTGCATTTCCAAAATACCATACGGAAGGTCAAAATCAGCCATTTTCGCCAGGTAGGAAGCTGCATCGAAAGCTTCGCAAGCCAGTACGCCCCTCCCCTGCCACTTTCCTTCGGCCAGTAACTCCATCACAATAACGGGATTGACGCCGGTTTGCCAGGAAACGGCCTGGCAGCCGTATTTCTCCATGCAGAAGGCATGGTCGGTGCTTTGGTAGAGATACACCTGGCGTGGTGCCCCATCCTTCGTGCCTTTCACCCAGGTGCCGACGCAGGTCTTACCGCGCATCTTGTCACCCAGGTCAGCGGGAGCCGGCAGACATGCGGCCACCACATCCGCTGGCGCAACCCTGACGCCCTTGACATCGATCGGCTCCTTGCTATTCAAGCCAAGCATCGCCAGGACTTGCATGACGTTGATAAAGTCCTTATCCAAAGCGTATTTGAACGTTACGCGTTTCGTTTTGATCCAGCGCGGGATCAGCACCACTTCTTCGTGCTCCACATTGACGCATTCCAGCGGGCCAATCCCTTCAGGGAATTTGAACAATTCCGGTTCGGAAAAGGGTCCTACAGGGAATATCCCCTTCCCTTCCTCATAAACAATAGGTGGCACAGTGCATTCTTCCAACGTATCCGAAATCGAAAATGTAGACGCAAAAGGCACCCCTTCAAGCACCAAGTTAGCCCCATCACGTACACCAATTTCATCGATTTCGTCGAAAAGGTAATCGCTGGCATAACGCGCGAACACATCAGACATGCCTGGGTCAGCGCCTGTCCCTCGTATGGCCAGCAAGCCCATTTCAGCCCACTTGTCATGGGCAGCGAATTCATCTTTGCCCATGTCTGCGCCCAAACCATTCATGGCCATGTCCATGTAGATGCATCCGCATTGAAAGGCAGCTTCAAACAAAGGTGGGACATATTCCACATTGACAGCATTCATTACCAGATCGGCTTGATGCCTACGCGCAATCGTCACAACTTGTTCGATATTGCTCGCATCCAGTTGTTCAACGGGGAATTTATCCACATCCTTAAACTTTGCCCGCACTTCTTGCGCACGTTCAAGGCTGTAATCCGCCAGCACCATTTTTTCCAGCCAGGGACGCGTGTTGGCCATCACGGCGATGGCCTCCCCAAC
>CAZLOC010000441.1:0-2202 GCA_964560935.1 uncultured Anaerolineaceae bacterium
TTCGATGCGGAACGCGCCATGCGGGAGGCGACCCGCTGCATCCATTGTCCCGATCCGGCCCCCTGTATGAAGGCTTGCCCCGCCCACAATGACATTCCCACGGCTATGGGATTGATCGAACAAGGTCGCTTCCTCGAAGCCGCCCAAATCTACCACCAGACCAGTACGTTGCCCGAAATCTGTGGGCGGGTCTGCCCGCACGAACAACTTTGCCAGGGCGCTTGCCCGCGCAACAAGCGCGGAGAACCCGTCCTGACTGGCGCGCTGGAAGCTTTTGTCCTGGACTACGAACGCGAGAACCAGCCTTACCGTATCCCGGTCGGCGGACCTAGCGGCAAGAAAGTCGCTGTGGTCGGGGCCGGACCCGCAGGCCTGGCCGTCGCCGAGGAACTGGTGGAGCAGGGACACGCGGTCACCATTTTCGACGCCAAGCCCGCTCCGGGTGGCCTGTTGCTCTACGGTATCCCCAATTTCAAACTGCCGAAAAACGTGGTCTGGGACAAATGGGGCGACCTTGAGCAGGCCGGGGTCAAGTTTGTCGGTGACACTTACATCGGTAAGGATAAAACTGTTGACGACTTGTATGCAGAAGGTTTCGAAGCGGTTTTCCTGGGTGTAGGCGCTGGCATCGATGCCAAGATGGAAAAGACCCCCGGCACCGACCTGCCCGGCGTGTACGAGGCCACGGACTTCCTGATCCGCGGCAACGTTGACCCCCGCTACCTGCCCGCGGACAAACGCGAGCTCCCGCAGGTTGGCAGGCGCGTGGTAGTGATTGGTGGCGGCGACACGGCCTCCGACTGCCTGCGCACCGCGCTGCGCCTGGGCGCTGAGGAAGTCACCTGCCTGTATCGCCGCACGGAAAACGAGATGCCCGGCGGTAAGAAAGACCGCCAGATGGCTCAAGAGGAGGGCGCCAAATACCGCTTCCTGACTCAGCCGGTGAAATTCATTGCCGGGGAGGATGGCCACCTGATCGCCGTCGAGTGCCTCGAAATGAAACTGGGCGAACCGGATGCTTCCGGCCGCCGTCGCCCGGTCCCGGTGGAGGGATCGAACTTCAGCGTGGCTGCCGATACAGCCATCCTGGCTCTAGGCTACTGGCCTGACCCCGTCATCGGCGAGACCACGCCGGAGCTGGAGACCTACAACTGGGGGCTGATCAAGGTCGTAGATGAAGAGACCGGCGCCACCACCCGCGCGGGTGTCTTCTCCGGCGGCGACTGCGTCACCGGACCTTCTATCGTAGGCACTGCCATGGCCGCCGGGCGCAGGGCGGCGCAGGCTATCGATGTCTACCTGAAGTCTAAATAATCTGAGAATTTGCAAGCAATTGGAACCCCGCAAACGCGGGGTTTTTGTACTATACTTTTAAATAACGATGTCAAGCGACTCCCGCTTTCAGCTCACCCGCCGTGACTTTCTCAAATGGACCGGCGCACTCGCCGGGGGGTATCTGCTGGCCGCCTGTCAGCAGGCCGAAACGCTTGCTGTGCTTCCCGAGGGCCAATGGGCGTTTTGTCTGCATGATTACCAGCTTGAAGGGGTATGGGACCACGATCAAAAACATCGGACGTACCCTCAAAAGAAGGCCAGGCCCGAAACAGTCACAACGTATCGAAAAGATAAATTTGTAGCCTTATCCTCGGAGTGGCAGTGGTTTTGGTATAGAAACCTGATCTACTGTGCTTTCGGTCACTTCGATGAATCGAAGCTGAATAAAGAGCAAAGGGAAGATATGCACCAGGCCTGGTTGTGGTTGATCAAAGGAACGGAAATGGTCACAAACCGCCATGGCCCTCAAACGCACTGGGAAGTGATCACAGGTAAAAGCAAGAACCAGGGCCAGGATTACATTGCGCATGATGGTTTGTTGGCTGGCGGGAACATCATCAGGATTACCGGGGAGATGATCCGCAAAGGCGGCCAGACTTTGTATCCCTTTGAGTCTTTGGACGGCTCAAAGCCTCCCCCTGACATCGACGAAGTGAACGTGGAAACGCGGCCTGACCTGCTACAGCGGGCAACGATCAGCCACTTTGAACAATTCGATGATGGCACATACAGGGTGGACCCGTTCCCGCATCTGGCGAAATATAATGCGCATACTGTCTTTTTGAATATCTCTACCGGTCAAAATTACGTGCCTGTGAACAGGATCATGTTGTTGGGCCATTACGAAACGCCAAATCCGTACAATCC
>CAZLOC010000441.1:2302-3376 GCA_964560935.1 uncultured Anaerolineaceae bacterium
GGGCTGGCCTTGGCAGGTTCAGCAGTACTGGCAGTGACCGCTGCGCGCGTGGGCGAACATAAGTCGAGCACGTATGGCAATGCCTACGTCCAGTTTCAAAATTCCTGGGGCGGTGAAATTGGGATTGTGCCGCCGGTATTCAGTCTGTTGCGGACGTATACGGAAACGAGATACAACAGCGAGGCGAAGCAGTACGAAGAAGTCGAATTGACCGAATCGTTTCCGCTTGTCCCCAAGTCGATCACGATCGATTCGCTCGTGGACTATGGCGAACAGGAACGCGACTTGCTGATTTTCAACGCCTTCGAAGCGCAAAATACTGAGACCTATGTGATCCCGAACAAGACCGCTTATTCCGGCCAGTTGATGGTGAAATTGACCAAACCGGAGAACGCGAACTTTATGTACGACTATAAGATCGTGCTCCCGTCACAGAACAATCTGGTCATTCGCCCCGAAATGGACCAGTCGCTCGTTCTGGCCCCGGACCTGCCTCCGGGTGAAGAGGTGGAAGCCGTCCTGACCTATACCACCAAAGGCATGGACATCTTCAAGTACAATCTTTCGGCCTATCAAAATACCGTTGTGGGGAACCTGCAGGCGCGGCTCAAGCTCAATACGAATGAGTTCGAGGTCTACCGCTTTGGACTGCCGCACGAGATACAGATGACTGCCACGGGCGCGGATGTCCAATTCGATGTGAACGATTTTTCCACCACCCAGGACCTGGGCGTCACCTTCATTTCGAAGCAGCGCTACCTGGACCAGATCCAGAGCCTGATGAATTACTCGCCCATGTCCCTGGCGCTGTTCCTGGTGGCGCTGTTCTTCTTCTCGCAGGTCTATGCCGTGCGCTTCAATGCCTTCCATTACCTGTTCCTGGCGATGATCGATGTCTTTTACTTCTTGTTCGTCGCTTACCTGATCCGTTACTTCGGCATCTTCCCGACTTTCGGGATTGCGATCGCGCTCACGGCGGCCATGTTCTTCCTGTACTGCCCGAATGTGTTTGGCTGGCGCTTCGCCATGCGGGTCGCGGGCGTGTACCTCTTCCTGCTGACCGTCATCTTCTCA
>CAZLOC010000442.1:0-3368 GCA_964560935.1 uncultured Anaerolineaceae bacterium
CTTTCGGATTGAATAATTTTTACTTGGCTATTCCTGGTCACATTTTAAATCTTCTGTAACGGATAAGATCACTTCACCTTTTCCTGTAGTTTCAGGTGTGTCGCCCTCTAATCTTGACCAGATATTGCATAACAAAGGATCGATTCCCTGTAATGTTTTCTGCGAAGTGCGCGTCATACTTCTGGCAGTCTCCCAGTCGCCCGTATGTGCGTACGCTTCGATAAAGGGCAGGTATTCGAATCCGTTTTCCGGTTGCAGGTCGTTCTGCCTGGCGGTATTCCATAGCTGGATGACCTCGTCCCATTCTTCGTATTGGTATGCAAGATCGGCCTTTTGGTAGTAATAGCACCAATCTTGTTCGGGATGGGTATATAGATACTTTAGCAGGAAACTGTCTTCCTGGAGCGGGGCCTGCTTTATCCGGTCAACGTAGGAGAGCGAAGCCAGTTGACGCATAGTTTGCGAAAAAGATTTCGAACTGGCGTATTCAGGTTGCATCACCCATAGACATTGCCCCAGACCTGGCTCGAAGGAAATGACGATGGAGCCTTCCGGTTCGCCATCAAAAGTTGTCCCTGCCCTGACCGTGGAAAATGGTTCGCCAGCGAGATGTTGATCAAATTTAGTGTAAAACTCTGCGAAAGGGAAGAACCAATAATCCGCTTTTCTTGAATCGCCGAAGTCATTTCCTTTGTCGGCATAAATCAAATTGATGCCATACGATGCCGGGTAGTCTCCCATATACATGAGAAATTCTTCTTCTGAGAGAATAGCGGTGCCCGGTGTGATATCTGGAGCCCGTAAGTAAAGCTGACGGTAGAAGTTTACTTGCTTGGCCCACGCCCACCTGAAGTCATTTGTGTAATCAACATGCCAACCGATGAGCAGGCTTGCAAGCAAAGCCAGCGTGACATTCCTTATTTTTGGAGAAGCAATAAGCAACTCTAGAATAGCAGTTATTAACAATGCAGCGCCAAACAAAGAGCCCAGGCTAAAACGACTATTCCAGGGGAATAGTTTTGTATGAACGATGTAACCGGCTCCATACGCCGGAAGAAGGCCTGCAAGCAACCCTGCTACGCCGACGATGGCTATTTGTTTTATCTGGGTATTTGATTTGTTGTCTGAAATTCTGCTGAATTGAAATTTGTCTAGGTAAACATAAATGATAACAAAGCTGACTATTCTGATGGCCAGGATGAACCGATTCGAAGAAATACTCAAATCAAACATTTCAGGTTCGAGCACCTTGTACCAGGAGGAAATCAGGATGAGGACAACATCTGGAATCCCCTTTGTCAGATAATAAACGGTCGTTTGCACGGGGTTTGCGAGCAGTTCGCTTAGTCCAGCAGCGGCGCTGCGGTCCAGATTGGGGGATTGGTAGATAAAGCCTCGCCAGATAAAGTAAAAAATAAAAATAAGCAGGTAAGGTAACCAGTTGAAAAAAGTCTTCTTCGCTTTTTCTTGCTGGCTTGCTTTTCCTTCGTTGCTAATAATGAACCAGAGAAAAATCGGCCTGATCAAATCGATCCCGGCATAATATTCAATGGTTATCAGGTGCATTATTTGTGTAATGATGGCCAATCCCATGTAAAGCCAGGATTTTTTTCGGACGGCTTGCAGCATGAAGTAGATGGATAGACTGAACAGCAAATATCCTGTCCAATGGAGTGTGTAAGTAGTTGCCAAGGGCTGCAACGTAAAGAAAGGATAGAGAAGAAATAATAGCGAAGCGCTTAAGGCTTGCCACCTGTGGTTTGGCCATAAGGCGCGAAAGACAAGCCAAAAAGTATAGCCGGTCATCCACCTGATGAGCAATTCGGCGATATGCCAGTAAATCGGTTTGAACCCTAAAAATTTAAATCCGGCAACGAAAATCCAGGCTGCATAAGGTCGCCCATCGTATTGTAAGAATTCGGACAGGCCCTTTTCTCCAAACGCGTAATCATTGAATACAAAATTCCAATCATCCTGAAAATAGCCCAGATTCGGGATCAATAACCCAAAGGCAAGGATGCAGGCGGCGAGTAGTATCCAGGGTACGCTTTTCTCTGTGAATTGAATATTTTTGATGGAGGCAATGAGTTTCTTCATGCAGGTTGATATCCCGATTTTCGCAGGTGTTATTTTATATTTCTTTTCAAAGTATTGATTTCTTCTTGGGGTAATTCCGGTACATCCTCGCGGCGTTCGATGCCGAGCGCCTTGCGTTGCGCTTCGCGCCACATTTCCAGCCGCGCAGTGACTTGCGCCTCGTAGCCTTCTTCAGATGGTTGGTAGAAGTAGGTGCCTAATAGTCTCTTGGGGAGGTATTGTTGGGGTGTATAGTGACCTTCGAACTCGTGCGGATAAACATAATCCTTGCCCTGGCCGGTGACCGCGTCGCGGTTGGCGTCTTGTAGGTGGCGCGGTACAGAGACCTGGCCTTCGTCTTGCAGTTTCTTCATGGCCTTGAAATACGCGCCCGCGCTGTTGGACTTGGGCGCGGTGGCGAGATACAGCGTCGCTTCCACGATGGGATAGACGCCTTCGGGCAGGCCGATGTAGTCGAATGCCTGAGCCGCTGAAGCAGCTACTACGATTCCCATCGGGTCAGCTAAACCAATGTCTTCGCCTGCTAAGATGATCAGGCGGCGCAGGATAAAGCGCGGGTCTTCACCCGCATAAAGCATCTTGGCCAGCCAGTACAAAGCTGCATCGGGGTCACTGCCTCGCACGGACTTGATGAAGGCCGAGATGGTGTCGTAATGCGAGTCGCCGTCCTTGTCGTAGAGCACAGCGCGGCGTTGAATCGACTCCTGCGCCACGTCCAGCGTGATGTGGATGAGCCCCTTTTTATCTGGGAGTGTGGATTCAACTGCCAGTTCGAGTGCATTTAACGCGTTACGCGCGTCACCGCCGGAAACGTCGGTGAAATGGGAGCGGGCATCCGGGTCCAGTTTGATGCGTTTATTTCCGTAGCCGCGTTCTTTGTCCGTCAAGGCGCGGTCGAGCAGGATGCCGGTCTCTTTCTGGTTCAGCCACCTGAGTTGGAAAACGCGCGAGCGCGAGATCAGCGCGCCGATGACTTCGAAGTAGGGATTTTCGGTGGTCGCGCCGATCAACGTCACTACGCCGGCTTCGACGTGCGGTAGAAGCGCGTCCTGCTGGGCTTTGTTCCAGCGATGGACTTCGTCCACGAAAAGGATGGTGCGGATGTTGTGCAGACGGCGGCGTTCAAGCGCCTCGTCGATGATGCGGCGCAGGTCGGCTTTGCCGGCCAGGATGGCCGAGATGGTGACGAAGTGACTCTGGGTGCGGTTGGCGATGATCTGCGCCAGGGTGGTCTTGCCGGTGCCGGGCGGCCCCCACAGGAGAATGGACGA
>CAZLOC010000443.1:0-3361 GCA_964560935.1 uncultured Anaerolineaceae bacterium
TGCATATACATATTGCTTAAAACATAGTTTGGGCGGCAAACATGAAAGGAGTAAGTGATGAATGAAACATGCTGGTTTTGTCAACGCAGGGAGGCCAACCTGTCAACGACCCTGGTGGTGAGATTGAGAAAGGAAACCAAAACATGGAAAACGGCAAAGAGAATTGAAGTGAAAACGGAAACCAGGAACATTGGTATTCCCAGGTGCAGCCAATGTGCCTCGATTCAGAACAAGAAGAATAAGATTGTGCCCGTTCTTGCAATAACAACAGTGTTATCAGGCCTTGTAAGCTGTCTTGTTTTGATGAGTATCGACCAGCATGATTTAGCCATTTTTAGCGGTTTTGCTTTACCTGTTATTTTGATTGCACTTTATTTCTTCCGGGAGGTTAACCAATTAAAGCGACTCCCTCCTGAGCAAAGGCAGGATATCGCAGATGCACAAAAGAGTGTTCTTGAATTTCCAGCGGTTGCTCTGCAGTTGAAAGAAGAAGGATGGGTGTATGCCGGAGAAGCATCTGAAATTAAATAGCTTGCTGATATATTCCCTTTTGTATGTATTGCATATTAGGTGGTATGGACCGGATGCCCATGACAGATGAGGAGAAAAAATGATCAGGTTCCGAAGCAAAATCCATAAGATATTGTTTTCCGTTATTGCCCCCATTGTTATTATTGGAACATTTGTACTTCTTTACTTGTCCTTCAATCGCCCAGAAGAAAGAGATCCTTCTATATGCATGGGGTCTGTGATGTGCATTTTGCTGCCAGCAGTGGTCATACTTTTGTTTATCGCAACCTTTTTCACCGTACCATCCAAACCAAATTCATCTCCCGTGTTAACCTTTTTTTGGGGGCTGGGTCTTGCGGGTTTATCTTTTCTGTGTTTTTCGATATACGGTTTTGTGCAGTTTACCACGCAGAGGGCGGAGCGTTGCGATGAGATTAAACCGAATAAGTCGCTCTGGTCCTGCGATTTCAGCGGGGAGGACCTCTCCAATCTGGACTTGAGTGGGGCTGACTTGAGCGATGCCAATCTCAGCAAAGCAAACCTGACTGGAGTGAACTTTATGGGAGCTAATCTGACGGGCGCCAATCTTTCGGGGGCAGACCTGACTGATGTATCATTCGAAAGAGCAATTCTAAATAAGGCGGATTTGAGCGATACGATTGGCCTGACAAATGATATTTTGAGTGGGATCGCCAGTTGGCAAGGGATTATCATAGAAAATCGCCAGAACATATATACCAATTTAGCCCCTGCTTGCCTGGGAGATCGCGTTCGTAGCGCTGCTCCTTACACCGAAGATTATAGAGTGCATCCACTTGTGCTTTTAGACCAAGATGGAAAAAAACATGAACTTAGCGATCGTCTTCCCCTAGAGTGGTGGCCCCCATTTACAAGTTATACACAACTGGTAGCCTGCACGAACGGTGAGACGGATGTCCTCATCCAGACCTGCAGCTATGAAAATGGTGGAAAAGCACTCCGCTATGTCAAGGAGGCTGTTGTACGAATCGTCGAGGCCTCCACAGGGGAGGTGGTTAAGGAGATCGTTGTCAGGGGTGACGAGCCGCGTCAATGTCCACAGAAACTCACCTCATACGGGGACTCTTCGCCTGAGGTCAAGTACGTGGGGCGGTCTCTGGGGTCGTATGATTACACAGAAGCACTATCCAAATTTGTGAACCCCAATGGCGAGATAGAATCTCTGCGTATTCCATCGTCCGAGTGAAGAGAAGAAGATATGTCTTTTCCAATCAATGCATATTCGATGATTCCGCCCGCCTTCGGCAAGTAGCGCCAACCGTTGGGCGACTTCCTAGCAACCCAGTACCAAATCGGATAAAAGCGACACTTATGGAACGAAAGGAGAATTGAAATGTCACTGTTTGGAACCCCAAATGTGGAAAAAATGAGGGCGAAACGTGATGTCAAAGGGCTAATAAAGGCCCTGGGTTACGAAAAGGCCAGTGAAGTACGCCATGCCGCCGCACAAGCATTGGGCGAGATCGGTGACACCCACGCCGTGGAACCCCTCGTCGCCAGGCTAAAGGACAATGAGGTTGACATGCGCAAGATCGTTGCCGAAGCACTGGGCAAAATCGGCGATGCACGCGCCGTGCAGCCTCTCATCGCCGTCCAAAAAGATAATGATGAGGAGTTCAGTGTGAAATTGAGCGTCAGTTCGGCGCTCAAGAATATCAGCGATCCACGCGCCATAGAGCTTTTTATCGCGGCCCTCAAGGATGATCACGCGGGTGTACGCAGCGACGCAGCCGAAGCACTGGGTAATATAGGCGATCCACGCGCCGTACAGCCGATTGTCACCCTCCTCAAGGATGATCCCGGTCGGCGCTATAAAGCAGCCCAGGCGTTGCGTAAACTCGGCTGGGAGCCGGATAACGGGGAAATCGGCGCCTGGTATTGGATCGCTCAAGGGTGTTCGGTCACCAAAGGGGATTGGGAAAAGGTGGTAGCTCTTGGACCCGTGGCTATCAACCCCCTGATCGCCACGATCAAGGAATTAAGCTACACGGCGCGTGTGCGCTTATCAGCTGCAGAAGCCCTCGATCAGTTGGGCTGGAAGCCAGATGAAGGAGAAACTGGCGCCTACTATTGGATCGCTAAAGGGGATTGGAGAAAGGTGATGGCACTTGGGCCAGCAGGCATAGAACCCCTTATAGCTCATGTCGATCATAGCCATAGCCCGGATATAAGCTCCGCTGTTGAAGTATTGGGCGAAATCGGCGACCCAAGAGCCGTTGAGTGCCTGAACCACATCCTTAAGGCAATGCATTGGGAGCCCAAATATATTGAAGTGCGCCAGGCCGCCGCCAAAGCGCTGGGGGAAATTGGCGACCCACGCGCGGTCGAACCCCTCACCGCCGCGAGCAAAGACAAGTGGTCCGAGGTGTCAAAAGCCGCCGTCGCAGCTCTTTCAAAGATCGGCACCGCACCCAAATTGACCGTAAGCAATGATAATATCGTCATTGACAAACGATTGGGATTAATTTGGCAAAGAGCAGAGGACGGCATTGAGCGTACCTATGACGATGCATTGTCCTACTGCCGCTCCCTGAAATTGGCCGGGCACAATGATTGGCGGCTACCGTCAAACGAAGAATTGCAGGAACTTGCTTCTGTGCCATTCGAGACGCTGAAACAGATCTTTCCCGATATCAAGGCGGAGCGCTACTGGGCTCAAGCAACAGCAGATCAACTTCGCTGGGCCGAAGCACCTGAGCGGATAGCTTACACTGTGGATTTTGATCCAGAGAGTGGCAATTATCGGAAACCCATCACATACTTCAAAACCAACAGCTACTTTGTTCGTTCTGTAAGAAATGCTAAGTAAATA
>CAZLOC010000444.1:0-3348 GCA_964560935.1 uncultured Anaerolineaceae bacterium
CAGCCGTGCTGGAGATGGCATCCACAGCTTCGGCGATGCGGTGTAGGGCGGAATCCGCGCCGATGGTCATATCGGTGCCGTAAAAGTCGTTATCGATCGAGCCGACCAGACCGACGATGGAAAGATTCGGGTACTGCGCGGCAGTTTCCGCGTCAATCTCGCCGCTTTCGAGCAGTTCGGCTACCAGCGAGGGCCATTCCTGCCGGAAGATGTTTGCGCCGGTAAGCGAACCATCACCGCCAATAACGATCAACCCGTCTATGCCGTGCCGAATCAGGTTGTGGGCAGCCGTCCGGCGCCCCTCGCGCGTCGTAAAATCCGGACAACGCGCCGTGCCGATAACAGTTCCGCCTATTTGCAGGATCCCGCCGACGGAATCCCAGCCCATTTTGCGGATACGTTCTCCGCCATCCACCATGCCCTGGTAACCTTCATAGATTGCGTAGACTTCTACCCCTTGATCCAATACGGCGCGCACCACTGCCCGGACAGCTGCGTTCATTCCCTGGGCGTCGCCACCACTTGTAAGTACTGCAATTCGTTTTTTCATCATTTTAGCTTTACTGTATCTCTATCGTTTTTTTCTGAATTGTACTGCAAGTGGCTGGATGTGGGAGCCTGTTCTCTGGACTGGATTTTTAAATTCATAATCCAACTCCTCAAGCTGGTAAGCTCGCTGTGGGAGGGGATGAAAGATGGGTTCCTGTGTACTTGTAAACAAAACGGGCAGACCGTTCCTGGCCTGCCCATTCGCATCGAGAGGTAGGGCTTGATTAGTGGAAGGAGGCCATAGCCGGGTGGATATCGTTGAAGACTTCAAAGAAAGCTTTGAGGCCGACCGTATCGAGTACAGCTAGTATATTTTCGCTGGGCTTGAGCAGTTTGATGTGCTCCTGGGAGCCGCTATCGTGGTCTTTGGCAATGGCGTGGATTGCGGACCAACCTTCTTCCAGGGTAGCGCTGTCTTCGCCACGGAACACACGAGCAATGCGATGTAATGCTGCAATACCGGCGCTGCTTAAAAAGGTCAACTCGCTCATATCCAATACGAGGTTGCGTGTTCCGGCGTCATATAGTTTCTGTGCTTCGGTTATGAAGTACTCGTAAGATGCCCCGTCCAATGCGCCCTGCAATTTCAGGATGCAGGTGGCAGGTGTATCTTGATTCTGTGAAAAAATAATTTCCACGGTTCGTCCTTTCCAACACAAATATGTGACAATCTTGACCTTATTATACCATATATATTGAGTGTTTTTATGGAACGAGTCTGTTGTTACCTACTCCTTTTTCCAGGTGTGAACTGTCCCTTTCGGTGATGTCTAATCAAAGGGAGCAGGCTATACTGCTGTAAAATAAACAAGGAGTTGAAATGTCTAGTATATTGGTGGAACTATCGAATGCAATGGCTGCCGCAGCCGAGAAGGCCGGCGCATCGACGGTGATGGTCAATGCGCGCCGCCGCCTGCCTGCCAGCGGCATCGCCTTTGCCGCCGACCTGATCCTGACCGCCAACCATGTGGTGGAACGCGAGGAAGGTATTACTGTTACATTGAGCGATGGAGTGGAAGTTTCTGCTACAGTTACCGGGCGCGACCACGGCACCGATCTGGCGCTGCTGCGTTTGGAGCGCCCGCTGGCGATCCCAGCGGAAATGGCCTCAGATGCCAGGGTCGGGCAGCTCGTGCTGGCGCTGGGACGCCCGTCGGAGGCAGGCATCGAGGCCAGCCTGGGCGTGGTCAGCGCGGTGGGCGGTCCGGTTCACACCCGGCACGGAGCTATCGACAAATACATTCGCACCGACACCACCCCCTTCCCTGGTTTCTCCGGCGGTCCGCTGGTGGATGCCGAAGGGCACGTGGTCGGGCTGAACACGTCCGGGTTTGGGCATGGCGTGGCGATCACCATTCCAGCTGATCTGGCCTGGAAGGTTGCCGAGCAGCTTGCCAGGCATGGCTCCGTCCGGCGCGGGTATCTGGGCGTGCGCAGCCAGGGCGTGGAAATCTCCGCAGCGGCGCAGAAAGCCTTGAAACGGGAGCAGGCTATCGGTCTGGTCTTGATCGGGATCGAAAAAGATAGTCCCGCCGAAGCGGCTGAGTTGATGGTCGGTGACATCATCGTTGCCATTGATGGCCAGCCTGTCCACAACCACGATGAACTGTTCGCCCGCCTGTCCGGTGATGTGATCGACAAACCCACGCCGGTCGAGGTGTTGCGCGGTGGTCAGCCGCAGCGCATCAACGTGAAAATCGGAGCGCGGGAATGAATTTCTCGTCCCTGCTCAATACGGCTTTGGAAGAACTGCTGGCGCGTGCCCGCCCGGTGCTGGTGATCGTGCAAAACGGCCGGCGGGGGGCGGGGGCAGGCGTATTAGCCGGGGATGGATGGGTGCTGACAAACCACCACGTGGTCGCGCGCGGGCGTGCGGTGCGGGTCACATTGGACGGTGACGCTTCATACGAAGCCCGCGTCCTGTCTCGTGACCCCAAAGTGGACCTGGCGCTGTTGGGGATTCCCGCCAACGGCCACCCCGCGGCGGTTTTCTCCGAAAAGGAACCGCGCCCCGGAGAGATGGTCTTCGCCTTCGGGCATCCCTGGGGCCAGCGTAACGTGCTGACCGGCGGTGTGCTTTCAGCGGTCACGGCGGCTCGGACGCGGCGCGGCGAAATCCCTGTGTTACGCACCGACGCGCGCCTGGCGCCGGGTAATTCGGGCGGCCCGTTGTTGAACGCCGCTGGGGAGGTGATCGGGTTGAACGCCATGATCTTCGGCGGCGACCAGGGCATTGCCATCCCGGCCAGCGTTATCCGTGAATTCCTGGATGCGGCGCGCAAGGCCATGCCAGCGGATGCCGTGCCGGAGGGCGTGCTTTGATCCGGATTGCCATCCTGGCGCCTATGCTGGCGCTGCGTGTCGGCCTGCGGGAGGTTTTCCGCGGATTGGAGGGTTTAGAGGTCGTGGCGGATGCGTCCACCCTGGATGAATTGCCCGATGCGGATGTGTTCGTCTTAACTTCCTCGGATTATTTATCGGACCTGGACGAAGATGCCCCCGCCGTCCTGTTGCTGACTGATGATCAGAGCGCCGCCGCCCAGTTGATGGACCTGCCAGTCTGGGGCGTGCTATCGCTGGATGCCAGCCCCGAGGAACTCTCGGCAGCGGTGCGCGCCCTGGGCGAGGGGTTGTGGACCGGGTCGCCGGTGCTGTTGCAAAACCTGTTCGAACGCCAACCTGTCCCCATGCTCGACGATGGCGACCCGGTTGTCGACCCGCTGACCGCCCGCGAGCGCGAGGTGCTGCAACTGGCTGCGGAAGGACTGGCCAATAAGCAGATCGCCCTGTCCCTGAACA
>CAZLOC010000445.1:0-3339 GCA_964560935.1 uncultured Anaerolineaceae bacterium
GGCAACGCGTTGTACCCCGACATCTATCACAAGGCAGCCGCCCTGCTGGAATCCCTGGTCAATAACCACCCGTTTGTGGATGGCAACAAGCGCACCGGGATCACAGCTGCGGCGATGTTTCTAAAAATCAATGACTATTCCCTGATCGCATCGAATCAGGAAGTAGAGTCCTTCGTGCTTTCCGTCGCTTCGGGAAGTCAATCTGTTGAAACCATCGCAGAATGGTTTAGGCTCCATAGCAATACAGACTAAAGAGAGTGCTCTTTCATAGCGCCAGCAATTGACCGTCTGGTCTCCACAGCAAAGCCCTCATCGCGAGGGCTTCTGTTTTTAGGCATGAAGAGACCTCCGAGATTTTGAAAATCTCGGAGGTCTTTTTGCAACCTACCCTTCAACAACGTCACATCCTGTTCGTCATTTTCTCGTTAGGGTGCTAGTCCACTTCCATCAACCAATGCCTATCTATGCGACAACAGGTTTTTTTTGTTAGAACAAGATCCAGGACTCATGCCAGTGATCGATCATCGGATTTCCAATAACGTATTCTTCTTCATGAGCGTTACGCTTATTTGCGAAGCGCTGCATCAAAAGTCTAAATTGTGCTCAGGAAATCCACCGGTTGAATCACCGGGAGCAGGGCAGGCTGGTAATCTGCGCTATTCCGCGTTAGTAAATACTCTGCCTTGCACTGCAAAGCGGAGATCATCTGGACCGCATCTTCAAAATCGCGATAGTCAAGATTAAGCGCCTGTTCGATTGTGTTCTGGTCAACGGGGGCAATTTCCAGGAACTGCAGCAAATTCGTGATGCTTGCACGGGCCTGGGCAGAAGACTTATCTTTTTGAATAAGATAGAACAATGTAGTGATGCTATGAGCGGCAACAAATCCCTTGATCCGTCCTGTCTCGACCAAAGCTAATAATCGCGCTGAGGCCTCGTAAAAAGGCTCCCGTTTTTGAAGGACATCCAGAAGGATATTGATATCGATCAAAACCGTTGGATTATCTGCCATATTTCTCAGCCAGATGGTTTTTGTGATCCTGGATGGTGACATCCTGGGATAAAATGCCGCTCAACCGGCGGACAATCGGGGCATCCTCGAACGGTTCCTGGGCGGGAATGCGGCGTAGATAGGCTTCGATCAGGGCGGTCAGGGTAGTGTTATTCTGCTGGGCATATCGCTTGACGTTCTCAAGCAAATCACGTGAAACACGCACAGTCAATTTTGTATTTTGCATCTCAACTCTCCTGCCGTACATATTAGCATTTGTGTGTACGGCTGTCAATAGGTCTTGATGGGAGTATAATCGCGCGCGTGTATTCCATCCGTCGATTTTTCTTCCCCCCCACCATTCCAGGCGAATACCGTCCAAACTTCACCCATCTTTATCTGGATATTGGCTGGTTTGGCATCCTGAGCGGCTCTTCGATCAACTTCTTGAGCATCTATGCCACACGCCTGGGAGGGACAGGTTTACAGATCGGTCTGCTGAGTTCCATGGCGGCCGCCGTCAGCCTGATGCTGGCCATCCCGGCCGGGCGCTGGCTCGAAAGTCAGAACATCAATAAAGCCGTCTTCCGCGCTTCCATCTGGTACCGCCTGGGATACTTGCTGTGGGTACCGCTGCCCTGGTTGTTCGGCGAGCAGGCCCAAGTCTGGGCCTTGATCGTCATCGCCCTGCTCATGGCCGTTCCGCTCACGCCGCTCTCGGTCGGTTTTAATGCGCTGTTCGCGGCCTCCGTCCCCGCGCAGTGGCGCGCCCACGTAGCCGGCGTGCGCAACGTGGCCTTTGCCATCGCCTTTATGCTCTCGTCGCTGGGCAGCGGCTACTTGCTGGAACACCTGCCTTTCCCCGTGGGCTATCAGATCATCTTCGGGATCGGGTTTCTTGGCGCGGCGATGAGCAGCCTGCACCTCTACTTCATCAAACCCCTGCAAACGAGGGACTCCCCGCTTCCACCCAGGCCGCAGCCTGCTTCCATAAAACGGGCCTTATCTCCCCGGCAGCAACTACAAACCGCCATCCGCTTCGACATCTGGAAAACGCCCTATCGTAGCACCTTGCTGGTCTTCCTCGGTTTTCACCTGACGCAGTATCTGGCCGTGCCGCTCTTCCCGCTCTACCAGGTGCGCCAACTGCGCCTGACCGACGACCAGATCGGCATTGGTACTGCGCTGTTCTACCTGACCGTCCTGCTGGGCTCGACGCGACTCAACGAGCTGGTGCGCAATTTCGGGCATAAAACAGTCACCGGGATCAGCGTGGCCGGGCTGGCTATTTACCCGCTCCTGCTGGCGCTCTCCAGAAATCAGGTTGACTTTTACTGGACATCCATCCTGGGCGGGCTGAATTATGGCATATTGATCGGCTCCTATGCCAACTATTTACTGGAGGAAATTCCCATCCAGGACCGGCCAGCCCATCTGGCCTGGTACTACGTCATCCTGAACATATCCGTTCTGGTCGGTTCATTGACCGGCCCGCTCATCTCGAACGCACTCGGCCTAGGATTTGCCCTGGTCCTGATTGCGCTGCTGCGCTTCCTCTCCGGCATGGCAATCTTGAAGTGGGGCTAATCAGTACCACACGAGGATAGAAAGAATTACCGAATTTAGGGGACGCGCGTACGCGCGTCCCCTAAATTCGGCCTTCCATTAGCCACTTCGCGGTCTACTGATAATGCAATTGTGGTAATATCGCAATGTGGATAATATTAAAGTCGTCGCAACCAACCGTAAGGCAAAATTCGAATACTTCCTGGTAGAAACCTTCGAAGCCGGGGTCGCTTTACAGGGCAGCGAGATCAAATCCATCCGCGCCGGGCAGGTCAGTCTGACGGAGGCCTACGTGCAAACAGACGGTCAGGAAGCCTGGCTCATGGGCGCGCACGTTTCACCTTATGAACAGGCCAACCGTTTCAACCACGATCCGCTGCGCCCGCGACGCCTGTTGCTGCACAAGAAAGAAATTCGCCAGCTATGGGATTCTGTCCGCCAGAAAGGCATGACCATCGTCCCCACGCGCGTCTACCTCAAAGATGGGCGCGCCAAGGTGGAGATTGCCCTGGCGCGCGGCAAGAAATCCTACGATAAACGCGAAACGATCGCCAAACGTGACCGCGAGCGCGATTCCGCCAGAGAAATGCGGCTTCGCTAGCCAAGAGAGTTGCTATGAAATCCCCTTCCACCATTGGCGGGATCAACCGCCTGCCCGAAGAAGAAAAACGTAAAATCTACAGCCGGGTTATCCCGCGCAAACTGCTGGAGCACCTCAACCTGCCAGATCCCGATTCGATGCGCCTGCAATCTTTTCTAAAATTCGACTTCGAACCGGGTTC
>CAZLOC010000446.1:0-3339 GCA_964560935.1 uncultured Anaerolineaceae bacterium
CGACAGCACTCGCCGCCAGTGTTCAAATCAATTTGACCGGAAACCACGGTGCACCGCGGGACTATGACTTCGCATGTCTCCACTGCTTTGTACGGCTTGCATGCCTGCCAATTCTGAGTATACTTTTATCAGGGAGAGGGTTCTCTCGTATAAAATGATGGCCTGCCATCTTCTTGGGTGCACCCGACAGGTGGGATTCGCACCGCCAAAAGGAGTTGATTCTGTGCTCGAACAAATTCCGTCTAATCAGCTTCATCTCGTCCCACCCACCTGCGGGTAACGCGAGCCGTTGGCTGGCTAGTTCAACCTCTGATGGACTTTCAGAAAACATCCAGAGGAGTACAATAACACCGTTTCGAGTAGTACAATTTCTAGGGTGAGGGCTCATATCCATGACACAATCCATCATTATTATCGGCGCTGGCGTTGCTGGACTCTCGGCTGGGTGCTATGCTCAAATGAATGGCTACAAGACCCGGATCTTTGAGATGCATGACAAGCCCGGCGGGCTATGTACTTCCTGGACGCGCAACGGATATACGTTTGACGGTTGTATCGAATGGTTGCTCGGCTCGAAGGCAGGGACCGACATCAACCGCATGTGGCAGGAACTGGGGGCCGTGCAAGGCCGGCGGTTCATCGACTACGATGTGTTTCAGCGCATCGAGGGAAGCGACAGCCGTGCCCTTTGCATCTATGCAGACCTCGATCAACTGGAACAGCATATGAAGGAATTGTCTCCTGCCGATTCCGCCGTGATCGAGGAACTTTGCAACGTCGGACGCCGCTTTACCCCGTTCGTCGATTTGGACAGCCCATCCAGCCTGGTCGAGGGGATCAAGATGGGCATCCGAATGCTGCCCTTCATAGGCATGATGCTAAAGTACGGCAAGATCACAACAGAAGCATTTGCGGCGCGGTTCAGCGATTCTTTCCTGCGCCAAGCGCTGATGGCCTTCGCTGACGTAAACGGCGGCACCGGACTCCCAGTGGCAGGGCTGATGTACACACCAGCCGCGATGCATATCCGTGACGGCGGCTATCCCATAGGCGGCTCACTCGCGTTCGCGCAGGCTATCGAACGCCGCTATCTCGATCTCGGCGGCCAGATATATTACAGGTCACGCGTCGAAAAGATACTGGTAGAGGCCGACCCGGCAGGTCGAGGCGATAGAGCTGTCGGTATTTGCCTCGTCGATGGCACTGAACATCGCGCCGAGGTTGTCATCTCCGCCGCTGATGGACATGCCACAATCTTTGACATGCTGGAAGGCCGGTATTCCAGCGACAAAATACGCGCATCTTATGAGAAGCTGACTATCTATCCATCCTGGGTCCAGGTCTCGCTCGGTGTAACATGCAACCTCTCCGATAATGCACAAACGGTCAGCTATTGGCTCGACGAGCCGATCGACATCGCGGGTGAAAAGATCGAGCGCGTCGATATTCGTCACTTTTGCATGGACCCTTCAATGGCACCTCCCGGCAAATCGGCTCTGGTTGTGCGGTTCACGTGTGATTACGCCTACTGGAAGGCGCTCTACAAAGATCCCGAGCGATACGAGGCAGAGAAAAAGGAAATTGCCACCAAAGTCGTCGACCAATTGGAGCGCTGGCTGCCGGGCATCTCCGGAGAGATTGAAGTGGTCGATGTCGCGACACCAATGACAGTCGAGCGATACACAGGTAACTGGCAAGGCTCAAGGATGGGCTGGCTAATCACGACTGACACAATCAATACCATGGCCAAAGGGATGGACAAGACGCTGCCCGGCTTGAAGGATTTCTACATGTGCGGGCAGTGGGTAGAACCGGGCGGTGGTTTGCCCACAGTAGCAGGCTCGGGCCGGGGGATAGTCCGTATGCTCTGCAAGAAGGATCGGAAGAAGTTCAGTGCCAGTCTACCAACTGTATCGTAAATCGTGCCGGGTTGTAGCTGGGCCAAGTTCGGGTGAGGTGGTAGGGTAGATGGGAATCAGTGGAGTTAGGTTTCCGTGGGCATTGAGCCAGCCAACACAGCGTGCAGCCGACAAGTGGGATTCGCCGCGTTTTTTGGCAGTTTCACGCCTCAGCAGAATCCTGCTCTCAAGCCTCATCCGCATCCCGCCCACTTGCGGCTAACGCAAACCGTTGGGCGTCTTTACCACAAAACAGTACCAACTCGGATACAAGGTGTTTGGACGAAACGAAAGGAGTATTGAAATGCCACTTTTTGGGCCACCAAATGTAGAAGGATTAAAAGCGAAGGGTGATGTCAAAGGGTTGATTAAGGCCTTGAGCTACCGAAAAGACAGCGGTACTGTCCGCAAGGCTGCCGCCGAGGCGTTGGTCAAGATTGGTATACCAGCAATTGAACAACTCATTACGGCCCTCGATGATACGGACGTATTCTATGTGCGCTCGACTGCCGCCAAAATTCTCGACCAGATGTTGTGGCAGCCAAACGACATGTATGACTTCGTGCCGGTGCCGGGACTGGATGTGCTCTTTGCCAAGTATCCAGTCACTAATGCACAGTATGCCCGTTTCCTGGACTCGCCGGATTCTGCCGAGTCGGATTTCTGGGCAGACCAAATCCCGCAGTTTGACGAGGACAGCCAGCCAATGAAAGCGCCCAAAGGCAAAGTGGAATCAGTTCGTTCGCCTCGGACAAGTTTTTGGGAGAAAGACATGTATGGCAAGGCACGCCCCAGCGCGCCAGTGGTCGGTGTCACCTGGTATCAGGCTAATGCGTACTGTCGCTGGCTGCTTAAGCACTGGGAAGAACTTCCGGAGTCTAAGGGCTTAGCAAGTCCCAAGTTGGTGCGTCTCCCGACCAGCGTTGAGTGGACGCAGGCAGCGGGCGGGGAAGGACCTCCAGAGCGGTTTCCCTGGGACCTGCAGGGCAAAGTTACTCCAGATGAGCAGGTCAAGCAATTTGCCAACACATGGGATAGTGCCATCCATTGTACAACGCCAGTGTGGATGTATCCGGGCGGCGCCAGCCCGTATGGGGTGATAGATCTGAGCGGGAATGTGTGGGAATGGCAGGCGAACTATGGTGGCGCTTGGCGGCGCAACCTTGCACTTGGCACAGGTTGGGTTCATAAGCGCGGAGGCTCGTGGAAGTTTAAGATTAAGTACGCTCGCGTTGCGGAGGCTCGAATTAACCATTACCCGAATTTAGGTGATGAAACCACAGGTTTTCGTGTGGTTTGCCTCTCTAACTAAGGATTTTTATTTACGGTTTGAGTACTAACCTGCGTTCTGCCAGAGTAAAAAGCCGCCCAACACAGCGTGCAGTGGATTGGCGGGATTCTGCGCGTTTTCAAGCCGTTTTGTGGCTTGAAGTTGGTTCCG
>CAZLOC010000447.1:0-3336 GCA_964560935.1 uncultured Anaerolineaceae bacterium
CGGCCACCAGCCGGGCTGTTTCTGCTCTTTTTGAACAAGCCCAGGCTGGCCCTGTGCGGCCAGGCACAGAAAGGATATAGCAAATAGAGCGACCTCGAAATCCTTCGCCTTTTTCATCAAATGCATTTTTCCCTCCTTCTTGTTCAAATTCAAAGGATTGAACCAATCTTCATCCGATGACTTGACGCATACTGTTTATTATGGAGCAAAAGAGCCCAATCAGGGGAAACCCCAATATTCTTGCCGGAGAGGATGAGATGGCAGAGACAAATCTCCGTCCTTACAGAGCAACTGAAAGGCACCTGGAGCCGGAAAACCAATCTTCCGGCACCCGCACGCCGTTGGGTCAGTTGATCTAAAACTGGAACCTGACACCCAGCCTCATGTGTCTTGGAGGTAGCGTTTGTTCAGGTGCATAACTCTGAGGATTAGAAACGAATGATCCGTCATGCATATAGTATGTTCCCAGCGCACGAGCATACCGGCTGACGATGGTCGACGAATTGAAGAGGCTAAAGATGTCCGCCATTAAATAAACAGTGCCTTTATCGGCAATCTTAATCGCCTTCTCCAGCCTCAGGGACGTGCTGTATAAAGGTTTGAGCCTTAGGCTTCCGTATGGACTGACATAGGCCAAGAAGCTTTGCTCTTCCGGATTCGGCGCATTGTAATCGACGATATCTACATACTCATCGATGACCGAGCCCTCCCGGCCAAATACGGTCAACGCCAAATTGATGTCCCAGGGAAAGCGATAAAGGCCTTGAAACTTAAACATCCAGCGGGGCATGCGAGAATAGGATTGGCGCCCTTCGAAAGCCCACTGGGGCGTTGGATTCATCCCGTATATATCGGTCTCGTCCGGATCGCCGTAATAATAGCCTTTTTCCCCGAAATAAACCGAATCCTTGCAGAGCGTTAAAGAAGCGTTGGCCAACCAGTTATTGGACAATCTCTTGTTCAGGGCAAATGTTAGCTCGTAGTAATTGCGGCCATAATCGGGCCTCTGCATTTTGATTTGGTAAATAGTGGGGGAAATCTCCTCTTTTAAAAGGTAATAAGGCTTTCCGGCGCCATCACCCATGCTATAAGGACCCACCTGTGCGGGAATGGTGCCCACTTGGACATAATCATCCAGGCTCTGGATTTTTCCCGTATCCGGCCAATAATTTAAAACCCAATTGCGCTGATCAAATTTGCAGAAGGTGAAGGATGTCGAGGCCACTAAATCCGGACGGAACTCGTGTTCCAAAGAGACTGTGGCTTCGCGCACTCTCTCGCCATTGACGCTATCATCAATCACGACACTCTTATCTGTCAGCTGCGTCGGATTGTTCGGATCAAAACTGCCCCACAGGATATTCTTTCCATCCTCCCAGTTGCCCACGAAGGTGCCCGCGTCATCGAAAGCCCGGTAAGTCGCATAGTTTTGGGAGTTGTGCCAGTAGAGCTCTCGGTAATCAATAACGCTATCGTGGTTGTCGTCCATCCACCAGAAATCCACCCAGGCTTTCGCGCCCAGTGGCAGGAAATCGCCAACCTCCCAATATTGGAGCATAATTCCATTGTTGATATATTTGGAAAGCGTAACTTTGGCGACCGTTCGACCCTCTCCGCTGATATCCCATGTCAATCCCAGCCTCGGTGAAAAGAAACCCCAGCCGTAGTCTGGATCGACTTTCGGAGCCGTGAATCCCGGTATGATTTTGTCCACTGCGTCCGCAGTCGCAGGCGTAAAGTCTGTTTTCCAGCCTTCTGTGTCTCGAAGAACAGAATTCACAACCTCTGTAGAATTCACATAGACTGTGACATAGTCGTACCGGAGTCCCAGAGAAATCGTCAATCGGCCGCTCGTTATCGTATCGCTCAAATAGCCGCCGTTGATATACCGGCCGTAATTATCCAGACCCCATCTCTGGAAGTTGAGCAACGCGATATCCGGAACGACATCCGGGAAGCCATCGCCCGTGATATCCACGGTGTTCGTGAGGTAATTGACGTTCTTAACCACGTTGTTCTGCGAGAACGCATCCACTCCGAATTTTTCCCAAGCATAGCCGGCCTTGATCTCATGGGCCATGCCGAAGAGCTTGTCATTGAAATAACTGATCATGAGATTGAAGTCATAGCGGGGCCTTGATTCTCCATAGAAGTCGGCTCGCCGGGACCAGATGCCGGCCCCCTGGTTAAACAACCCGATCATTTCGGCATTCTCATTATTCCCCGGCTCCAAGATCAATCCGGCATTGCCCCCCAAGCCCCAAATCGAAACAAAAAACGAATCTCCGAACATGTGTTCGTCGCCGATTTTCCACGTCCGCCGGCCAAAATGAAAGGGATCTCTCTGAGTTACACCCACCGGGTCGGAGGGTCTGGCGTCTCTTCCGATTCCCAATTTTTCATTCGCCATCAGCCAGAGCTCCAGCCTATTCTGGGGCACGAGCTGAAAATTGAGCTTGGCATTATAAGTCGTCATGACATATTTTTCCGGAGTGTTGGTGACGTTCAGTCTGTGCGTGTCTTGGACCCCATAGCCCAGCCAGAACCAGGCCTTATCGCCGACAATCGGTCCGCCGAAATTGAAACCGTAATCTCTATTCAGGACAATTCTGGATGTTCCTTCAACGCCTTCCTCTATAAGGGCCTCGGTCAGATTGTCGGCCTGCCAGGCTTCGTCCGAAATGTGAAATCTTCCGCCGAAAGAAAATTTATTCCCGCCTCTCTTGGTGACCATATTCATGGTCAGATTGCCTGTCCGTCGCGTAACATCAGCCCCGCCGACACTGATCTGCACCTCCTCCCATTGATCCATATCCCAGTAACCGCCTTCAATCATCAGCCCGTCGATGGAATAAACACCAAAAGAATTATCCACGGTTCCTCTCACTCCGGCATTGTTCATCATGCCGGTGTTAGAGTCTCCGGCAAAAACCTTATATGGCGTGACGCCGGGGGCAAATTCCATTATGCTTAGAGTGTCCCTTGCCGTGGGAAGGGATTGCATGGTTTCCCTATCCACATTCATGACGGTTGAGGTTTTCTTGAGATCCACCAGAGGGACCTTCGCTGTAACGGTCACTTCTTCCTGCAGAGAACCGATTTCCATGACTATCGTCAAGGTGATGCTCTGCCCGACATTCGTGCTGATCCCCTCTTCTGTTCTTGTCTTAAATCCTTGGAGCTCTGCCCTGAGTGCATAATCCTTTGCAGGAGCGAGTGATAGAAACCGGAAGGTTCCTTCAGCCGTAGTGATCTGAGTTACAGGCGCAGTCAGGCTTCCCGTTAGGGTTACCGAAGCGCCGGGCAAAGCATTTCCCTCGGTATCGACTACTTTTC
>CAZLOC010000448.1:0-3316 GCA_964560935.1 uncultured Anaerolineaceae bacterium
CGAGAAACTCACAATTGTCTTTCCAGGCGGCCGGCGGGATGCCCAGGTTGTTGCCTGTAGAATACACTTTTGCCACAACCTCTGTGACGTATTTGGTGGAGACGCCGATCGAGGCCATGATCTCGCGGGCAGCGATGGTGATTTCGGCCGTGTCGATGCCGTAGGGGCAAAAGACCGAACAACGACGGCACTCCGAGCACTGATAGAAGTAGGTGTACCACTTCTGTAGCATTTCTTCGTCCAAATCGGCGGCAGCCCCCAGGTCCGGGAAGAGACCCGCAGGCGTGAAGTAGCGGCGGTAGACTTTACGCAACAGTTCCGCGCGCGCCACCGGGAAATTCTGCGGGTCGCCCGTCCCCAGGTAAAACTGGCACTTATCGGTACAGGCTCCGCAGCGCACGCAGATGTCCATGTACACGCGCAAGGCCTGGTTCTTTTCCAAGAGTTCGCCAAACCTGGCAATCGCGCGCTCTTTCCAATCTGGCACGAGTTCTGTCGGCAGGTCAATCGCCGCGGTGTCTTTGGGCTTGCTGGGGTAACAGCGCACCTCCGCAGAAGCGTGTTCACGGAGCTTAGGCGGGCGAAGTACACCATTTACCGCAGGATCTTTGATAATCGGGTTTTCATCAAATTTTGCCATAGGTTCTTCTCTACATCAGTCGCTGATTAGCGCTCAAGAGGATTGACATATCGTTTGCCGCGCACCTGAACCTGGAAAGGTTGGTGCCGTGAAGGGCTGAAAAGTATGCCGCCTGCATGCAGCAACTTGCTGAACGGGAAATAAATCATCAAAATCAGAACAAAGAACAAATGCAAAAGGAACAACGGATGGCGAGGCACTTCAACCGGGCGGAAGGTCATAATACCAAGCATAAAGCCTTTTACATCCACAATATTGACGTGCAGCCAGTAGCTCACCATCAGGCCTGTGCCCGCGATCAACCCGAGCAATACCAACACAAAATAATCAGGAACGTTTGAAATATAAAGAGTGCGAGGCAGTCCTAACCTTCGCCAGAACAGGAACAGGGCCGCAGCCCCGAACAGGATGCCGAAGAACAACGCCACTGTCTCCATGTACAGAACAATTCCCGGCACGGGATAGGTGAAATAGCGCAGATGGCGGAACAGAACAGTGGCCAGGGCGACATGGAATACCCAGGCGCCGCCCCATAGCAACTTATCGGCTTTGAATAAATTCGGGAATAAGGTTACATCGCCCAGAACCCGTAGTACAGAACCACCCTCTGTGGTTGGCGCCGGCGTCAGGGCATGTGGCAACGGCATCGGGGTACGTAAATAGCCGATTAATCTCCAAAGCAAACCTGCAACGAAAGCAAAGGTTGCGAAGTATGCCAGGCCAATGAAAAACAATGAAAGCAAAGTCCACAAAATATCGCTCGTGCTCATAAGTCCTCAAAATAAACAACAAGGGATAGGGGGCAGGGAAGACGGCCTACTGGCACATCTACTCCCCCCTATCCCGAGTGGATGGTATGGTGTTATGTAGAGAACTAAACGCAGCCAGTGGGCTTGGGCAAACCCGCGATCTTGCAGGCGCCTTTGGCCGGGCCACTTGGGAACAACTCGTAAATGGTCTTGAGATCGTACCCGGTCTCCTTGCAAAGCTTGCGGATCATTGGAGCGATGCCAAACTGCTGGTAGTAATTTCGCAGGTAGTTGACCACTTTCCAGTGGTCTTCAGTCAGTTCTTCGACATCTTCTGTCTTGGCAATTGCAGCTGCCAGCGCTTCGCTCCAAGTATCAGGCTCTTGGATGAAACCATCCTCGTCCACGTCTATCTGGATGCCTTCCAAATCAATCACAGGCATATCTACCTCCTAATAAAACTTTCCTCTATCGAATTAAGTATCAAAGTGCTTCGGTCTTTTCATGCATCAGGGAGCTTGATGAATGTGGCACCGCCAAAAGAGGTAAACTCCAGAGTACCAGCATTGATCAGTTCGGTGAGCGCCTTCTTGACCAACTTTTGATCCAAGTCAAGCCCCTTGGCTACATCACGATGGGTCATCATCTTCCCTTTTTGCTTGAAGAACTCAACAATCTGATCCTTCAGTTCCTCAGTCACTTCGTCGTTCATATCTCACCTCTTTACCACTTGAAAGCAGGCGTCGACCGGAAGGTTTCAGTTGCCAGGGTGAAGTCGTCAATGAGTTGGACGGTGAACGGGATACCTGTCAAGTCAAAGAATCGCTCCCAGCCAATGCGATCAATCCATTCTCCCATGCGTTCATGCTTGCGAGCATGGCTTGCCCAAGTCTCAACGATGTTGCGCACTGCACCGGTCACTTCCGGCCAGCGCGGCGGATTGTTAGGCAGGAATGGGATTGCCAGGCGGGAGAACCTGGGTGGCGTACGCGCACTTGAAATCTTGCCGCCGACCCAAATCGAGACGCCATCACCAATGGGATCTGCTAGTGGCATGCCCGGGCACATGGTGTAGCAGTTGCCACAGTACATGCACTTCTCTTCATTGACAGTGAGAGACTTTTCCTTCGGGTCGGGGCGGATGGCACCGGTCGGGCAGGCTGCGATCACATTGGGGATTTCGCACTTGGCACGCACCGTATCATGATTGATCGCGGGCGGTTTGCGGTGAATACCCAAAATGGCAATATCCGAGCAGTGCACAGCGCCACACATGTTAAGGCAGCAGGCTAGCGAAATGCGGCAATAGGCCGGCAATTTCGAATCAGCGAAGTATTCGAACAGGTCGTCCATCACCGCCTTGACGATACCGGAGGCATCGGTCGCTGGCGTGTGGCAATGGATCCAGCCCTGGGTATGCACCGGGTTACTGATCGCATGCCCGGTTCCACCCACTGCATAGCCTTGCTCCTTGAGGTGGGCGATCAGGGGCTCAACCTGTTCTTTGTCTGAGACCAGGAATTCCAGGTTGTGACGGCTGGTAAAGCGCAGATGCCCGCCGCAGAATTTGTCAGCGATCTGGCAGACATCGCGGATCCAGTCCGTACTTACCAGGCGACCGGAACCTACGCGGACGGTGTACAGTTCATCACCGGACTCCGCAACGTGCTTCAACACCCCTGGTTTCACTCGTTCGTGATACTTCCACAATCCATAGTTTTTTTGGATGACAGGCGGAAGCATGTCTTTATAGTTTGGAGGGCCAAAGTCAGTGCGGCTCATTATTTCACCTCCTCGGGATCCCAGAAGTAGTAGGGGTTGGCGCGCGGGATGCGGATCATCTGGGGCACAGGTTGCAGGTCCATGGCTTTCAGGAAGGCGCGCATCCCCAGGCGGTTGATCAGCTCACCGAGGCGCTCGCGCATCT
>CAZLOC010000449.1:0-3315 GCA_964560935.1 uncultured Anaerolineaceae bacterium
TTACGCCTCCTTCCAGAACAATCCCGATTATACTTATTACGAAGAGCCTTCCTTCTTCAATTATGTCGGCTTCTTCAACGTCTTACGCCCGCCCCTGGACAACGTCAAAGTGCGCCAGGCGCTTTCGTACGCCATCCCCTACGATGACATCATCACCATTGGCGCAAAGGGTCTCGGCACGCAGTCGCGCGGTCCCGTCCCGGCGGGTGTCTGGCCCTGGTCACCGGATGTGGACCAGTATACCTACGATCTGGAAATGGCCAGGACACTTTTGACGGAAGCCGGATATGAGGGTGGAGGCTTTGATCTGCGCCTGACTTACGCCGCCGAAAATGACACGGAAGCCGCTTTTGCGCCACTCATCAAGGATTCCTTTGCCCAAATTGGCGTGGATGTGACCATCGAAGCGATCGCCTTCAACCAGCAGTGGGAGGAAGCCAAGTCTGCCCCGGCCAATGCCCAGGATATGTTCCTGCTGCTCTACTGGCCAACCTATTCAGACGCTGGCTCGGATAACCTGTGGTCCATGTTCTATTACACGGAGAGTCCCTTCTTCAACCTGTCGTACTGGAACAACCCTGATTTCAACGCGCTGGTTGACGAAGCCATTGGCGCAACCGTCTCCGACCCGGCTGCCTCGCAAGAAAAGTACATAGAAGCCATGAACCTGTTGGTCGACGAAGCGCCCGGCCTGTTCTTCTTCGATACCAAAGCTGTCTTCATTATCCCCAACTATATCGAAGGCTTCCAGTACAATCTGAACTACCCGTTCGTCCAATACTTCTTCTATGACCTGCGCCCTGCAGGGTAGTCCAGCCTTGTAGCTGCCTCTTCGTCAACAAAAAAATTGGGGTGTGGGGTGTTCCGGGCGGGCATAGCCCGCCCGGAACACCCCACTTCCCCCCTTCTTTTATGCGCAAACTTGAATTTACTCTCCGACGGCTTGCCACCTCCCTGTTCGTGCTGATTGGCGTATCGATCATCGCGTTCTTCCTGGCGCGTGTCGTGCCGTCCAATGCGGCCGCATTGTACATCGGTCCCAAAGCGCGCCCGGAAGACATCGCGCGCGTTGAAAAGCAACTCGGACTGGACAGGCCGCTTCCCGCCCAGTATGCCATCTACATGGGCGACCTGCTGCGCGGCGACCTGGGTACCTCCATCGGCAGCAAGCGCCCGGTATTGCAAGAGCTGACAGGTCGGCTGCCAGCCACGCTGGAATTATTGATTACGGCGATGGTACTGGCTACTTTCCTGGGGGTTCCGCTGGGTGTGCTGAGCGCTCGATCTCAGGGCAGCGCGCTCGATGTGGCCGTGCGCACCATTTCCATAGTGGGCGTCTCGATGCCCGCTTTCTATCTTGGACTGCTACTGCAAATCATCTTTTTCAGAAACCTGGACTTATTTCCCCTCGCCGGACGCGTCAGCGGTGACTTGCGTTTTACCAGCCCGGTGGAGCAGATCACCAACTTCATCCTGCTCGATTCTCTCCTGACCCGAAACTGGGTTGCGTTTAAAGACGCCGCCCTGCACCTGGTCCTGCCCTCGTTAACCCTGGCGGCCTATCCGATTGGCCTGATCGCCCGCATGACGCGCGCCGCCATGCTCGAAGTTCTGGAGCAGGACTACATTCGTACGGCGCGCGCCTACGGTATCCGCGAAACGATCGTTACCTACTTGTATGCCCTGAAGAACGCCATCAGCCCCACGCTGACGGTCGTCGGCCTGACGATTGCGTTCGCCCTGACAGGCACATTTTTCGTCGAGATCATTTTCAACTGGCCGGGACTTGGGCTGTTTACCGTGCGCTCACTGTTGAATCTCGATTATCCCGCCATCATGGGCGTGACCCTCTTCGGCGCGGCCGGTTACGTGCTCATCAACCTGGTTGTGGATTTATTGCAGGCGTGGATCGACCCGCGCATCAGTTTGAGATGAGAACATTCGGAAACCCGCTAAATCTACCACAGATGAAGGCAGATAAACTTCATTCGCTCGATAAACGATACAAAGCTGCACTAAAGTTTTACTATTCATCAACAAATCTTTGTTCATCAGTGTTCATCTGCGGTGAATTCCCGAACGTTTTTTAAGATAGTTATGAGCACAATTCAAGTTGCCAGCCTCGAAACACCCCAGAGCACGCGTACCTTCCGGCACGTGTTGAGTATCATTACACGCGACCCGCTTTCGCTGGCGAGCACGATTGTGCTCGTCGCCTTTATCCTGATGGCAATTTTCGCAAATCAGGTCTCGCCCTATCCCGAAGAAGGCGCAGGCAAGACCAACGTGGGCAACACCATGCTGGCCCCGTCCGGAGAACACATCTTCGGCACAGACCGTCTGGGCCGCGATATGCTCAGCCGGGTTATCGTAGGCGCACGCCCCGCTTTGATCGTGCCGATTGGCGTGGTGGCTTTTGCTGTCTTATTGGGCGCACCGTTGGGGGCAATTGCCGGTTACAAAGGTGGCTGGATCGACGAAACCATCATGCGCGTCACCGACCTGTTCCTGGCCTTCCCTTCGCTGTTGCTGGCCATGGCGATCGTTTTAGCACTGGGGCGCGGGTTGCAAAGCGCCGCTGTCGCCCTGGTTATCTCCTGGTGGCCGTGGTATACGCGCCTGGTACGCGGCGTCACCATCTCCCTGCGGCAACGATATTTCGTGGAAGCTGCCCAGGCTATTGGTGTCAACGATTGGGTCATCATCTTGCGTCATATCCTGCCCAACACCATATCAACCATTCTCGTCCAGGCGACTGTGGACATGGGCACGGTCATTTTGGCGATGGGCAGCCTGGCCTTCCTGGGGATTGGCACGCAGCCGCCCAATCCTGACTGGGGTTTGATGGTCAGCGAGGGTCGTTCCTACATCCTCGAACAGTGGTGGATTTCATCTTTTCCCGGCCTTGCAATTTTCGTCGTGGTCCTGGCTTTCAATCTGCTGGGCGACACGCTGCGCGATATTTTCGACCCGAGGCAGTACCGATGATGGAATTTTGTCACCCTGAGCGTAGCGAAGGGTCTCCCGCGCGGAACTTGTATCAAACTTCGTTCCTTGCATCGTGCCGCGTAACTGGGGAAGTATGGTGCAGCACAGGCGAGCGCGGGGATTCTTCGCTCCCTACGGTCGCTCAGAATGACAGAATTTAGGATTTAGATAGTTAATGAATGTTCTGCTAGAAGTGAAAGACCTGCACCTCGAATTTCGCACCAGCCGGGGCGTGCACAAGGCCCTGCTGGGAGTCTCGTTCGACGTGCAGCAGGGTGAGATCTTTGGTCTGGTCGGTGAAACAGGCTGCGGGAAGACCGTGACCGG
>CAZLOC010000450.1:0-3314 GCA_964560935.1 uncultured Anaerolineaceae bacterium
GGAGAGGCATCAGCGTACATATAATTCCAGGTTACGTAGCAAACGCCGGTGTTCATCCGTGGAAGGAAACATGATGGGGTTGGGCTGTCAATCACCGAAACATCGGGAGATACCGCGACAATTTCCGGCTTTTGGGGCAGGATGGGAGGAGTGGACTGTGGTGTAAATGCCGGTGGGAAAGAGGGATTTATCATCGATGGTGCAGCGCTCACCACTCCCCAGGCCAGCATCAGACCAGCGAGCAGGGTGAATCCTATAAGGCTGATTCTGATTGGATAGGACATCATCTTCACCTTAACCTGTTATGGGGCAAAGGCAGGACAGGTCACTGTGCCATAATTGGCAGACTTCAGATTAGCTGAATCACGGGCACGAATGGTATAAGCATATGCTTCTCCCCAATAGGGATTACCTCCTGAGTTGAGTGCTCCGCAAGAAACCTTGTACCCCTGAGGGTTCATATTGTAGGGCACATACATGCTGGTTTGAAAGAACCCATGATAACGTCCCACAAATCCGAAATCATTGAGCATGACGGTCATGGTAATCATGTAATTGGGATCAGCGCTGACTGACATATAATACCAGTTGATGTAGCACTCATCTCTGGTCACATCGGGCTGGATACAGGCTGACGTGGGAGAATCGATGAAGCCGATGAGGGGCTGGTTGGACTGGTCGGTACTTGCAGCAAAATCTGCAGGAGCAGTAATCTCACGAACGTTCCCATCCTGCGATTCTGAATTAAGGACAACCTCCCCATCCTGACCCATATTTGTTTGACCGCGCGCGACCTGTAAAACACCAAAGGCTGAGATTAAAAGTAAAACAGCAATACCCAGGGGAATAAAGACCTTTCTCATTGTTAGCTCCTTTTTTAATTGAATCAATTCTGGTGAGGATGATCGAAATTGGGTGGGCAGAATTTAATATTTTTCAAATTGAAATGATATGACCACCCAATCTCTTTCTACTTGATATTTTACATCTAATATGTCAGAATTTATTTTGGAAAGTACGGCGATAAGATTAGTATTTGATAAATGGCACAGGCACAATTTCAGCAGCCGATAGGATAATAGTTAATCAACAAAGCTTAGCAGGGTTATTTGGAAATACATTAACATGCATTTTCTTGAGATGATAAAAAATATCACAAAAGATATGACGGTTGACAACGGATTTCTATCACGGCACCAAGAAAAACGCTTGGTGATTAATTACACGGATTATAACATTTTCAAACGTTACAAGGAAAGCATCATTATTCAACCATGGGCATTAGAACAATTCAAAGTTCCTGTCAGCATAGAGTTATAGAGTAATCGGTAGAAAATAAAAAGATTTTGTCCTGGAATCCGAGGTAATAACACTATTGTGAGTATGCACGTAAAATAAATTTACTGGATCAGGAAAGATATAAACAAAAAAGGGAAGGCTGAGGGGTACTCCCTAACCTTCCCAAGCTCAATCAATATTTTACTGCTGCGCGTCGAAGCAACAGCAGGGGATGCTGTGTCAGTAGTAGTTTATCAAAGCTGGAGAGCGACCCAACCTCAGGTACCCAAACCGGGAGTCTTCTTCTTCTCTTCTTTAAGCTTGCGTTTTTCCTTCAACGTGTGCTGGGGTTTTTTCTTCTGCTGTTTACGACCCTTATCCGCTTTTCCAGACGTAGCCATAGAATATTCTCCTTGTATATATATAGATTGCCGGAATTATAGCACGGCATTGGTTGATTGGTATACTCCTGAAATCAAACAGCTTTGGATGTAGTTAAACAACAGGGTACCTTCTGTATCTTTTATTCGGCGGGTGTAAAATCAATCGTGGATGAAATTTGTGCGAAGTAACTACTCACCTTATGAGTTATATATAGATACACTGTATGTGTCTGAGGGAGATTACTTCGTCGGGCTATTAATTAACAACATAGTGCATAATTCGAATAGATGCCCTCCTCCTAAGAAACTGATCTGGATTCAATTCGAAAAGAGGAGATTGATTATATGAAAGTGCTGCACCTCCCGCTATACTTAGCGGTGAAGGAAGCCAAATAAGAAGGAGGCGCAGCATGACTAATTATAAGATAGGATGCGATGCACATAAAAAGTTTTCACAGTTTGCCATCCGTGATGAAGCTGGCAGATTATGTCAGCAAAGGCGTATCGAGCATGAGCCGGGAGCAATCCGTGAATTTTTGAGCCGGTTTCCTGAGCAAACACCGGTAGCATTGGAGTGTGTGGGCAACTGGTACTGGATCGTGGATGAGATTGAAGCAGCTGGATGTATTCCTCATATGGCTAATGCTGGGAAAGCGAAAGTGATGATGGGCAACATCCATAAAACCGATAAATTGGATGCAGCTGGACTGGCAACATTGGAGCACCTAGGCAGTCTGCCCAAGGTATGGATCCCATCGAGTGAACAACGTGATCGGCGAGAATTGCCCCGCACTCGCATGGCACTCAAGAAGCACGTGGTTGGCTTAAAGAACCGTATCCATGCCACCCTGGCCAAATATGCCGTCCAAATTGACGCCAAAGATATCTTTGTGGGAGATGGACGGAGAGCTCTGGATGAGGCACTATCCCGCTTGCCCACAGAAACCAGATACTGCACAGAGCAAGAACTGGAAGTTCTGGATAGCATCGAAGAACAAATCAAAATCTTGGAGAAACGGATCAAACAGCAGAACGCTCAAACCCCATCGATTCAATTGCTGAAGAGCTTACCTGGATTTGGAGATATCCTGGCAATTGTGGTGGACTGTGAAGTTGGTGACATCGGTCGTTTCGATTATTGTGAGCATTTCGCCAGTTATGCAGGTGTAGTACCCAAAGAGCAATCTAGTGGTGGCAAGATCCGCTTTGGTCGCATGCTGGCTGAATCAAATCATTACTTAAAGTGGGCTTTTATTGAAGCTGCAAATGGTGTTTCCAGCCACCGTAATGCCCCGAATTGGAGAAACAAACATGTGGTTCGGCTCTATGAGCGCATCAGCTCGAAGAAAGGACATACCAAGGCGATCGGGGCGGTTGCCAGGCACCTGGCAGAAGCTGCCTTCTGGGTGCTCAAAAAAGGCGAACCGTATCGAGAACCTAAGCCACACTTGCCCAAACAGGCGTAAGCGCGTCTTGAAGCTGGCTCAATGAGAGCCGGAGATTGATTGCGAAACGCCTGTTAGACATGCTCTTGCCACATTATGCAGTGGCGAATAGATGCTTCCGGCAAGTCCGGTTGAGCGTAGAAGGTAATATGCAATTATTAAAGTTCTGTTTTCCTCTTGACAACAAGGGCACTTTCATAGATGCTTC
>CAZLOC010000451.1:0-3308 GCA_964560935.1 uncultured Anaerolineaceae bacterium
GTCTTCGTGCTCGGCGCCATCTGGCTCGCTCGCGGTGGCCTGGGGGCGGGTTATGGCCGTGCTTCCACCACAAACTCCACCCGTTCAATTTCTCCCTCTAAACTGGACACTTCAAACAAGAACTGCAAACTGCCACCCGGCGTAATTCCAGCCGGCGACTCCCAGCGCCGCGCACCGACCACGCGCCCGGCACGGTCATAGGCCACCGCTGCCACCCAGACCAAACCGGCAGGAGCCACATCTTCCGGCAGACGCACCGTCCCGCTGACCAACGCGTTGCGCCCGGAGCCGTCCACCTGGGCCAGGGTGTTGTGCAATGTCACAGGCAGGTACCGCTCGTCGTCGGATTGCAGGGGAATACCGGTCAGTAGTTGCACCTGGGGACGAGCATCGGCGGAGATAACCGGAGGAAAGAAAACCATCAGCGGCAGGGAATCGCCCGGCGGCAGGATGTTCAACGGCGAAAGCGCCGAGGCGCTGGCCAGCGTTTGGCTGTCCGCATCCAGCAGAGTCACCTGCGCGGACAGGTTCTCGATCACATCAGGCGTATCGTTGTGAACCAGCACGAAGCACCACATGCCCCGGTCTGCTGTGGGATAACATTCAATCTGCTCAACGGAGGCAGGCACAGGTGTCGAGGTCGAAGCGCCGGTTGGATTGGCCGGGCTGCTGGGAATGTTGAGTTTAGTCCCAATCGACATGCTGTTTGGCGAAATATCCGGGTTAACCGCGAGGAGTTCATCCAATGAAACGCCGAATTTGAAGGCGATACCGCTCATTGTGTCACCCGCCCGGACTTCATACACAAACGGCGTGGGCGAGGGCAAAGGGGTTTCGAATGAAACAACCAATCCTTCCGGCTGCTCAGGCGTGAGGCTGGGTGTACGTGTGGCATAAGGGAGTAAGGTTCCCGGGGATACGGACGTCTGGCTCACTGTCTGCGGGGCGCAGGCAGTGAGAAGCAAAACGAACAGCAATAGAGCAGGTTTCATGCCATGATTATACTTGCGGCGAGGCGGTATAATCGTCACGACAAAATTCACAGGAGGCAATATGAAATATCGTCATCTAGGACGGGCAGGGATTCAAGTCAGCGAACTTTCCTTTGGCTCGTGGGTTACGTTTCACAACCAGGCGGGGATCGATTCAGCGGTAGAAATGATGGCCGCCGCGTACGACGCGGGCGTGAATTTCTTCGACAACGCCGAAGTGTACGCGGGCGGGAAATCGGAAGAAGTGATGGGCGCAGCGCTCAAGGAATTGGGCTGGCGGCGCGGAAGTTATCTGGTTTCAACCAAAATCTACTGGGGGTTGCATGATACTCCCCTCGAACGCAACACGCTCAACCGCAAACGTCTGATCGAAGGCATCAACGGCTCGCTCCAACGCCTTCAACTCGATTATGTGGACCTGTTCTTCTGTCACCGCCCGGACGCAACCACGCCCATCGAAGAGACCGTCTGGGCGATGCACAATATCATCGAGCGGGGCAAGGCGCTCTACTGGGGTACGTCGGAATGGTCGGCGGCGGAGATTGTGGCCGCTATCGAAATCGCCGAGCGCCATCACCTGCATAAGCCGGTCATGGAACAGCCCATCTACAATATGTTCGAACGGCACCGCTTCAGCCCGGACTATGTGCGCGTCTACAAGGAATATAGCTATGGCTCGACCACCTGGAGCCCGCTGGCTTCGGGACTATTGACCGGTAAATACAAGGGCGGCATCCCCAAGGACAGCCGCGGCGAGCTCGAAGGGTACGACTGGCTACACGACCATCTGACCGACATAGAAAAGCTTGAAAGAGTAGCGGCGCTGGAGCCTATCGCTCAAGAGATGGGCGCGAGCCTGGCACAGTTCTCGCTGGCCTGGTGCCTGCAAAATCCCTACGTCAGCACCGTCATCACCGGCGCCAGCCGCGTGGAGCAGGTGCATGAGAATATGAAAGCTGCGGAATTCGTGGACAAGTTCACGCCCGAGATCATGGCGCAGATCGACGAGATATTCGGGATAAAGAAAGACGAAGACGAGGACTGAAAAAAGACCTCCGAGTTTTGCCCCCTCCACTTCGTTTCGGGGATGCTTCGCAAAAAACTCGGGGGTCTTCCTTAACTGAAGTATTCTTCGCTAATCTTCCCCCAGGGTTCATCCGGCAGGACCATGTATTTTGCCAACAAAGGATGCACGCGCGCGATCTGTTCATACACGCGCTGCGCCACCAGTCGGATGGAAAAATGCGCATTGGAGGCCGCCCGCAACTGACAGAAAGCGTAGGCCTCGCGCAAGTTGAACGTAGCCAGCACGCGGCGATTGAATCCATTGGGGACAACGTACTGCGCAACGTGTGGATTGAACTCGTTCAGTTTCTCCCATACCGACCGTGCCGCATCCATAGCCGCTTCATATGGGGACCCGAAGCCTGCTTCCGTGATGAGACGCGGAGTCGCGTATCCCAGCGCCGCCGTCTGCAATTGCGGCGTCTGCGTCATCATGCGGTGACGTTTGAACTCGGCATACGCGCCCTGGTCCATAACCAGGTCGAAGGTGTAGGTACAGTGTTCCAGTTCGCGCAAGGGGACATCGAAGCGGCCTAGCCGTCCCAGTAGGGCTTCAGCCAAACCCTCGCGCTCCGCCTGCGAAGCGTTATCTGCCTTCTCCATTGCAGCGCTAAAAGGCATATTCCCAAGGCGATACAACACAGCGGCTAAAACTTTATTCTCGCCGTCTTTATCATAATCGGCCAGGACACAGCCCTCCGCTTTCTCTCCCCCCGTTTTCTGCGAAAATGGGGAGAGCCGGTGGGGTGTCTCTACCAAATACTCCACCGCCTCCGCATACTTGACCAGCGTGGGCAGTTCGCCCTGCGCCACACCCTTGACCGTCTCGCCGATCTCACGCACTTCCGCCAGCGGACTGGACAACCACTTGCGGATAGCGTTCTCCAGCACACGCCCGTTGGCCGTCATGCCGACGTTGGCCAGCGAAGCGGCAGGCAGGATGAAGCGGCACACGTCCACATAACGGGAGCGGATGCGGCGGTCGTAGGCAGCGTCCTTTTCGTCCTCGCGGCGCGGAACTTGGGTGGCGATCAGCGCCTTGACCGGCTCCAGCGAAGCCGCATAGGTCTCGAACAACATGCGGCAGGTAGCGACGTACTCATCACGCAGTGGAAAGTGCCCGGAACGGGTATGCCCGTCCAATTCAAACGGGGTGTGGAAGGAATCTTCGTCCCATTTCTGGTAGCGGGTGGATTTTTCGGTGTAGGAGGCCAGGCGGTTGCTCTCGATGGCTTCCATCGCGATCCGGGA
>CAZLOC010000452.1:0-3304 GCA_964560935.1 uncultured Anaerolineaceae bacterium
TACTGGGAGTTCTACAGGCTGAGCAACGGTGGCTTCTACATGGCCCCCGACTCGGCGTCCTACTTCCCGGTCGAATGCAGGAACGGCTACGAGGGGGTGCTGTCGGCCGACGCCTTGGGCATCACGGCCTGCCTCTATGCCTATAGTCATCTGTCCTTCCTGGACAACCTGTCATTGGCCGAGACGTGTGCCGAGCAGTATCACCTGCTGCGCGACTACATGTTCGAGCAGACCGAGGCGGAGGCCATCCTGGGGGCCATCGACTGACGGCGGGAGGGCTGGGAAACTGGGAAACTGAAATTCTGAAAACCTGGGACGCTGAGGGGGCGTCAGAATTTCAAGTTCTCAGTCATTACAAGTTGCCCAACAAATGACCGCTGTTCGTCCCGAGTCGGTCAATTGATGCAAACATAGAGGTCGAACGCGTGTTCACAAATTCAACTAAACTCAATCATTATTGTCACGTGCCTTTAGATATACCGTCTATTAACCATGTTCCTATTTTTTGATACAGAAACAACTGGTCTAAGTCGCAATAGCGATCATGTGGTCCAAATAGCCTGGATACTGACTGACCAGCACGGCAATGTTGTAACCGAAAAATCTCACGTGATTCGCCCCAGTGGGTACTCCATACCACCGAGTGCCGTTCAAATACACGGGATTTCAACCGCATATGCGCTAGATAAAGGCAAGCCATTGAAATGGGTGTTGGAGCAACTTACGGCGGATGCCGCGCTGGCATCGGCTGCCATTGCGCATAATCTAAGCTTCGATCTCGGAATACTTCAAACCGACTATACGAAAGCAAGCCTAGATTTTCCGTTTCACCGTATGACCCAAATTTGCACAATGAAATTGTCAACAACCTGGTGCCGGATCCCAAAGCTAAATGGTTCACCGGGTTTCAAGTTTCCCAAACTCGAAGAACTACATTATCGACTCTTCGGGCATTCATTCGATAACGCACATGACGCTCTTGCCGATACCCGTGCCTGCATGAGGTGCTACTTCGAACTCATAAAAATTGGCGTAATTGCAAAACAACAATTTGTTGAGGGCAATGTCGCGTTCCATCCGCATACACAGCAACCCAAAGATGAGCCTCCCGAAACAGAAATCAATTCTTATTCGAGAAGTCCTGAATTTCAGATAGAACTTGAAAGAAAAATAGCCGCACTTGAAAAGAAGCTTGCACGGCGAGATCAGCGTATCTTTGATCTTACAAACCAGATTTCCGTATTGAAGGAGAAGCTTGCTGACAGCCGGAAATCCACTGGCTCGCCTTCTAAACCAATAAAATTGATAAACGTTAACGTGGCGGGCCCTCGTCCGAGTTCATCATCAAAAAAAGCTTCAGCCAATGCGGAAACACTTTCTCGGAAGATACCGCATACGAAAACGGCACCAGAAGAAGTTCCATTTCCTATCTGGCTGACTAATGACAAGCGGCGGCGTCTAGAGATAAATGGGTTTCAGTTCTTAATGAGTGACGGTGACCTTGTTTGTGTGAGCAGGGGAGGTCAGCGAATTCGGCTTTTTAAATCGATTGACCTAGATCAATTGCTCGAATCTCGTCGCTTGACCTAGATCATTGATCGAAAACGTCGCTAGCATCAATTTCTCTCAACCAACCCAAAGGATGTTCATGAAGAAATCTGAATTGATCGATGCCGCTGCTGCCGAAGCAGACATCAGTAAGGCCGCTGCTGGAAGAGCACTTGATGCAATCATGGATGCTGTCGTCAAAGCTGTATCGAAGGGGGATACCGTCACCCTCGTCGGGTTTGGCACCTTCAAGTCATCCAAGCGTGCTGCCCGCAATGGACGCAACCCGCAGACCGGCAAGGAACTCAAGATCGCGGCCACTACAGTTCCGCGCTTCACGGCGGGCGCCGGTTTCAAGGCAGCTGTTGCAGGCAAGAAGTCAGCAAAGAAGAAGTGATGTGACGAGGCAGGCGCGGCACCGACCTTCTTGTCGACGTCTGCTGCATCCCGCATTACAGCAGTGGCTAGCGCATTTCCTCATCCAAGCTGCTCACGGTTGGCCGTAGTGACAATCCTATCGTCGCTTCACTGCCATTTTAGACTTCACGATGGAGAACCATCAGATGGCACCCAATGAGTACTTTGACATGCGCAACCTGGCCCTGCCAAAAGGCCCGCTCCGCGGCTGCCCTGTTGACGGTTGCACGGCGCCTCTTGGGAAAGTACCTAGCCAGTGGGGTGAGATGCCATGCTGCCCAGTGCACCGCATTAGAATCCATGCGGGAACTCGGACCTTCGCCTATTACAATGGGCCGGATGCAATCTCGAAGCGAGATGCGGCACTGCGAAACATCTTATTCGAACGCCCCTATTTCAAAGAGCACATCCTGGGTAATGCCGCCAAAGCCGAAACACATCGGATTTGCCATGAAACCAGCGAAGATGCCCTGACCTGGAATGTCTTCTCCAGACTAGCACGAGGCGGTTTGCTGCCGATGCTGCTATCCAAGCTTTCACCTTTAGACGTGAAAGGCGAACCTGAACTGTACCTATGGGGCCTAAAGATCACCCTTGATGATTCGTCGGTCCCCACGCTTTTCAATCCACTGGAAAATGCTCGTAAGACCTTCGAAAAAGGAATTGCTAGATTCCTAACAGAACCGGACATCATGTTATATGTTCCGGGCCAGTTGCTCGTCCTCGTGGAAGCCAAGTTCACTTCAGGCAACACAATCACATCATCCAGAACAACTCATGACCTCCCCGGTGAGAAGCCAAAGTCGCGTGATGGAATTTTAAAACGGTACGCACCGATCTTCCCGTCAAACGATGCGTTACTTGTACCGCCATCCTCTGGGCCATTTTATTCGCAGCTATATCGCAATCTAGTTTTCGCGAAACACATGGCGAACAAGCTTGGGATTAAGTGGGGCTTGGTTAATCTCGTGAGCGAAAAGCAGATTTTTAAAAGAAAACACAAGGTCGAATTTCAAGACCCAACGGAGTTTATTCACTCACTACTCCCTCAGAAGTCCCGCAATCAATTTACTTTCTACAGTTGGGAACAACTCTACGCAGACCTAGTTACAGAAGCGCAGGGGCTGGATGACTTGACCGACTATATGTACAACAAGTCTGCCAATTGTGAGCAAGCTCTTGCTATCTAATCGCATAGGTTGGCATCAGTTTCTATCTATTGCCCCGATTAACATCACCATAGCTTAGCCCCGCTTCTTCGACTCCATCATTGCCTTCAGATCAGCGAAGGGATTGAACGTGGAGGCCGATAATGCATTTCCAGCATCCGTGCGACCCG
>CAZLOC010000453.1:0-3297 GCA_964560935.1 uncultured Anaerolineaceae bacterium
TTCTTTCGCGTGTTACCAATACTTACGCATAATCATGAAGCAACAGGGGATACCGGATCCGGAGAAGATGAATGAATGCGTAAAGGAAAGACATTTATTCTGAGTCTCATGGTGGATGGAGAGCAGCACCAGGTTGTGCGGGGATGCACCAAAATCCTGTGGATCTTTTTTTGCGTCAGTCCTGGGTCAGTCCTGTTTGCTTTAATCAGCTCATGAAAAGTAACGCCCGCTATATCGACATATATGTCATCAAGATTCTGTTCGATGCAAACCATCCAGAAAAGCTGTGTGGCGTGTTGGTGCCAGTCAGTGATGGCGAGCCGCAGGCTTTCAGGGATGGGCCGGACCTGCTGAGCTTGCTGGATCTGGCGGCAAGGATGGCTCTCAATAAGCGAGTGGAGGAGAAAAGCGGAAAAGATATGGAGTATGAAGGATAAAATCAGGAGGAAGCCATGGGAACCATGACGCGGTTTAAAGATTTGTATCTCTCTCCCGCTCCAAAAGCGGTTTTACTGGGCTTAGTAATTTTAATTTTCGCCTTTTCGCCCACATTGTCGCATGTCTCTCAGCTTGATTTAGCTGGCACATCGATCGCCCATCCAACTGTGAAACAGCCACGGGATGTTTCATCCTGGGGAAAAATGCCTCTTTTTTTCATCGCCAACCAGGGGCAGTTGGACAACCGAGTCGCCTATTACTTACCAGGCAGCGACAAGACACTCTACTTCACCCCAGGAGGGGTCACCATAGCGCTGGCAGACATCTCTCATAACCACACCACTGGAAGTAGAGGGGAGCATGCGCACAGCCGCTATATTCTTAAGCTGGAGTTTATGGGGGCAAATGCCGTGCGACCTTTCGGGCAGGAAATGAACCAGGCGATCATCTCCTACTTCAAGGGTAAGCCCGGCGAGTGGCGCACCGGGTTGCCTACATTTTCCAAGATCAGCTACCCCAATCTGTGGGAGAGAATCGATCTGGTTTACAGCGGGAATGTCGACCGACTCAAGTACGAGTTCTTGGTGCAGCCCGGCGCTGACCCGAGTCGCATCCGACTGGCATATCAAGGCGCGAGTATAAGCTTGAACCAGGAAGGACAGCTAACAGTGAGCACGCCGGCAGGTGGCTTCAATGACGATGCGCCTGTGGCATATCAGGATGTGGATGGGGAGCGGGTATCAGTGACCGTACGCTATATTTTAACCGATGACACCACCTACGGCTTCTCGCTGGGGCCATATAACCAAAATCTGCCTCTGGTGATCGACCCGGCTGTGCTGGTCTACTGCGGCTTCATTGGAGGTAACGACACCGAATGGGGGTATGGGATTGCCGTGGACTCGACGGGGAATGCCTACATTACAGGCGAAACGTTTTCAACCGAGGAGTCTTTTCCTGAAATCGTTGGCCCCGGACAGACGCAAAGCGGCGAAATGGACGCATTTGTTGCAAAGATCATGGCGGACGGAAGCGGATTGGTTTACGCTGGTTTCATCGGCGGGAGCGAGGCGGATTTGGGATCCAGCATCGCGGTTGACTCGGCAGGCAACGCCTATATTACCGGTAACACCCAATCCACGGAAGAGACTTTCCCAGTTCTCAACGGTCCAGACCTCGAATCAAACGGCGGTTCAGATGCTTTCGTTGCGAAAGTGAAATCAGATGGTACGGGATTGGACTACGCAGGATTTATCGGCGGCGAAAATGGGGATAGCGGCAATAGCATCTCGGTGGATAGTTCCGGCGGTGCCTATATCACGGGATATACAGCTTCGGACGAGACTACTTTTCCGGATTTAATTGGACCTGACCTTTCTTACAATGGCGATGGTGATGCATTCATAGCAAAGGTGACGGCTGACGGTAGCGGCTTAGCCTACGCCGGGTATATTGGCGGCAGCGGATCTGATCAGGCAAAAGGCATCGCAGTGGATTCCAACGGCTCATCTTACATTGTTGGTATGACTTCATCAACCGAATCGACCTTCCCAGAGACGATCGGACCTGACCTTTCGTACAACCTGGGTACCAGCGACGCCTTCGTAGCAAAGGTGAATTCTGCTGGGAGTGGATTGGTCTACGCAGGTTACCTTGGCGGTGTTAGTGTGGATGAGGGTTATGGAATCGCAATCGATTCCTCAGGCTCTGCGTATGTTGCCGGGCGAACATCGTCCGGGCAAGCCTCCTTTCCAGTACTGGTCGGACCCGATCTCACCTACAACGGTGGAAGCAGTGACATATTTGTTGCCAAGATCAATAATGATGGCACGGGATTCGTCTATGCCGGTTATATCGGCGGAAATGACGGGGAATTCGGCTATGCCATCGGCATAGACTCGCTCGGCAGCGCCTATCTCACCGGATACACTTTTTCAACAGAAACTAACTTCCCGGTGGTTGGGGGGCCGGACTTGACCCATAATGGCGGCTATTGGGATGCCTATGTGGCTAAGGTTAAGGCCGATGGCTCAGGATTGATTTACTGCGGTTACCTGGGCGGTGAAAATTCAGATATCGGACAGGGTATTGCGGTTGATGCAGAAGGCTCTACCTATGTTGTAGGAGCTACCAAATCGAATGAGGCGACCTTCCCTGAAGCGGTGGGACCTGACATAACTATGAATGGGGAGAGAGATGCCTTCGTAGCGAAAGTCACATATTCTCCTGACGATATATATACTTACCTGCCTTTGGTAGTGAGGTAAAACCACCAAATCTAGATTTTATCGAATACATGAAAGGCTCAATTAATCTGAATCAAAAACAAGTACATTATTTGTCGAATCAAATTTTCGGAAGACTTCCGATGTCTGAAGACCTCGCAAGTTAATTCCATGCTATGTTTTCAACCCAGGAAAGAAGCAGTTCAAATGGATCTAAAATTCTCCCTGGAAAGGATTGGCCTGCAATTGAGATCGATTGGGATTTGCTTGCGGAGAACCTTTACTTTTTGGATGGCCCTGGGGTTGTTTGCAGGTTCCGCCCTCTCACTGCCAGCAGATTCAGCCGCAGCGTTGCCAGCAAAGGACTCAACCGACTACAACTCGCACATTGAGGTCGCAGACGGGTGAGCTTTCACCGATATGGGCTCACGCAGCCTGACGCTGGAAACTTCAGGGAAGGCGCACATTGCCTATGGAAAAAACCACCTTTATTACGCCTGGAATGATGGCTCAGCCTGGCATTCGGAAACTGTGGACGATTCACCGGCAGTGGGCAATGATACTTCGCTTGTACTCGATAACGATATCTACCCACACATCAGCTACTTCGACGACTGGAATGGCGATTTGAAAT
>CAZLOC010000454.1:0-3296 GCA_964560935.1 uncultured Anaerolineaceae bacterium
CTAGTGATTTTACTTTTAGCACTTGGGGCTGGCCTGGTGATTGGATTGGGCTGGGCCAAATTACGAGGACATTCGTACCAGATCCCAAGGTTAAGCTATTTGTGGCTTGCGATTGTAGCTTTTCTGCCACAGTTCTTTGTCACCTATTTTGAGCGGACACGAGCGCTCGCTCCGGACTGGTTAGCTGCTCTCGCTATCGTCACATCACAGGTGCTGCTATTCCTTTTTGCATGGTTTAACCGTCACTTACCTGGGATGTTGGTTTTGATCATCGGTTTGGTGCTGAATTCAACAGTGATGATAGCCAATGGTGGGTTCATGCCAATCAACCCACAGACGGTTGAGCGAATTGTAGGTGAAGAAAAGATTGCTTCGTTCGAGTCAGGAAATCGAATAGGCTATAAGGATATTCTTCTTCCTACCGATGAAACCCGCCTGGAGTTGCTTGCAGATCGTTTTTTGCCTCCTGATGGATTTCCTTACCAGGTAGCTTTCAGCCTTGGAGACATTTTCATTGCACTTGGCGCGTTCTGGATCCTCGCTTATCAAAAGTCGACTACTTAGGAGCATTTTATGGCTACCCCACAAACCTATCAAAGTTATATATTACCGCTCAATGCGGTTGAAACTCCTAAAACCATCACAGGAATGAATAAATTGTTTGCGGCGGCTGTCGTAAACAATCAATTTTGCCAATTGTTGTTGAATGAGCCCAAGATTGCGCTGCGACAGGGCTACTTGGGAGACATTTTTGATCTTACCTTTGAAGAACAGGCACTGATCGTTTCAATTCGAGCAAAGTCATTGCCGGAACTAGCCCAACAAGTAAACAAAGCTCTGGATGTATCATCTCAATAAATCAGGGCGTGGGGTGTCGTAAGCGGGTGTAGCCCATTCGCAACACCCCACCTCCCCCTTCTTTTTGAATAGACACCTCTGGATCGCTAAATTGATCAAAAAGCGCCAGATAGAGACAAGTCAATGCTGGCGCAATACGGGTGACGCGGTGGCGAGGGGACGCGGTGCTGAGGGGGATGCGCCGCGCCCCGCGTCCGCGCCTCCTAGAAGATTAGCACAATGCTACAAGCCGTCATTACTGCTTTTCCAATATTATTATTAGAATTTGATGAGGGTGGGGTGATCCTCGATTACAAGAGTGATTCCCCATCTCTTTTTTATGTTCACCCAGAATCTTATCTAGACCGACATCTAAGCAGTTTTTTTCCAGAACAAATTGAAAATGAATTGGAAGAAGTCCTTCTAGCCATAAAACAGAATCGTCAACCACCCTACATTAACTACTCATTACAACTTGAGGATGGTGAACATTGGTTTGAAGCTCGTTTTATAGTATCGGGCGGAAAACGTAGCGTGGTTATCATTCAAGATATAACAAGATTTAAAGCCAGCGAGGCCAAAATTCAAAAGCAGCTCGACCAAATGTCTGCCTTACGGGCAATTGACCATGCTATAACTTCAAGTGTGGATTTAAATCTAACTCTTTCTATCTTATTGACACAATTGGTGAATCATTTACAAATTGATGCGGCTTCCATCCTGTTGTGGAATGAAGACATAAAAAAGTTAGAGTATGCTGCTGGACTTGGTTTTCGAACCGATGCACTCAGCCACACAAAACTCGGCTTGGGAGAAGGATATGCTGGCATTGCAGCGCTGGAACAACGGGTTGTCCATAAGGTAAATTTGTCTAATCAAGCTACGGACTTCCTGCGCTCCCCTTCATTTGGGCAAGAAGGTTTTGTCTCTTACTATGGTATCCCCCTTATAGCGAAAGGGCAAGTACAAGGTGTATTGGAGATTTTCAAGCGCTCACTGATAAATCCTAATCCAGATTGGTTGAGATTTCTTGAAATGCTAGGGGGACAAGCAGCAATTGCAATTGATAATGCCTCGCTTTTCAGCAACCTTCAGCGTTCAAACACTGAAATTACATCGGCATATGATGCAACCATAGAGGGCTGGTCACGCGCTTTGGATATGCGTGATCACGAAACAGAGGGACATACCCAACGTGTTGTAAGATTAACCATACGCCTAGCCAAACTAATAGAGATACCTAGTAAGGATCTAATTCATCTGCGCCGTGGGGCGGCTTTGCACGATATTGGAAAAATGGGAATCCCTGATCGCATATTGCACAAACCCGGGCCACTGACGAAAGAAGAGTGGACAATCATGCGTCAACACCCTCAATATGCCCACGATTTACTTTCCCCTATTGATTACCTCCGACCTGCCATGGATATCCCTTGCTATCATCATGAAAGGTGGGATGGAAGTGGATATCCGTTGGGAGTTGAAGGGGAAGAAATTCCACTACCGGCGCGCCTCTTCGCAGTTGTTGATGTTTTTGATGCTCTCGTGTCCGATCGACCTTATCGGTCGGCGTGGTCGAAACAAGCTGCTCTGGATTACATTCAGGAAGGAGCGGGGAATCTTTTTGATCCAACCATTGCTACCGCTTTCTTGAAATTGGTAAAGGAAAATGGATTTGGCAAATAGGCCAAAATTGCTTTGCGTTAGGGGATCTTTTTGATCTTGCCCAATGTGCTAGATTCAAACCGTATTGAAATTGATTATCATCCCCCAGTGAGAACCCAGGACCAAAAATCCTCCCGAGGAGGATTAAGAGTGAGCGCGCAGGGATTCGAACCCTGAACCAATGGCTTAAAAGGCCACTGCTCTGCCGTTGAGCTACGCGCCCATTGTGCGGTACCTCTAAATTGGGTTAAGGCGGATTGCATTCTATCACGGGCGTAATCCCCCGTCAACGTAATATGCTCGGCACAAGCGACATCTAAGAACTATCCGGAGGCATAAATGGCTGAATTAATCAATGTTACAGAAGATACATTCCAAACCGAAGTAATTGACTCACCTGAACCCGTGCTGGTAGATTTCAGCGCAGTTTGGTGCGGTCCCTGTAAAATGCTTGATCCCATTGTCAAGCAACTGGCTGGAGAATGGGATGGCAAAGTCAAAGTGGTCAAGATCGACGCCGATCAAAATCCCAACATTCTGATGCAATATAGCGTGCTGGGTATCCCCACTCTGTTGTTCTTCAAAGGCGGAGAGATCAAAGAACGCATCACAGGCTATATGCCAAAAGACAAACTGGTAGCCAAATTCTCTCCCCATTTCAATTAAGAATCTTCTAACGAAAAATGGGCCTCGAGGCCCATTTTTCGTTTAAGTTTGAAAGTGTCTTTCAAGTGTATCGAAATCTACTCTGGAAGTCATATCCAGGCTAATGGGCGTAACCGATACCAAACGTT
>CAZLOC010000455.1:0-3293 GCA_964560935.1 uncultured Anaerolineaceae bacterium
ATCCCGACCTTCCTGGCGGCGTTCGTCCTGCTGATCCCCTGGCTGGTCAATATCACTTTCGGGGTGGAGGCCTTGCTGCTGGCGGGCGAGGCGCTCTTCCTGGTCCTGGCCTTTACGCGCAGCGCGCTGCTGCAGTTCGAAGCAGAGCTGAAACTGCACGGGTACCAGGAGTCTATTGTAGTGCGCTAAGTACAGCGTTTCATAAATTTGTTCTTTTTGTGTCCGCGAATTTTCGCTAATCTGCGCTAATGGGAAAGGTGTGTCATTGCCCCGCCAAACTTCGGCGGGGTTGCGAGGGGACACATGTCATTGTGAGGAGGGTGCTGTTCCCGACGCTTGTCCTGCCTGCACCGTGCGCAGGCACGTGTGAGCCTGTCGAAGGGAGGCAATCTCCGCTTAAACGGGAGGGACTACCCTTTGGACGACTCCGTTTAACGGGAGACTGCTTCAGGGCGGAGTTTACACTGAGCCGCCGGGTTGAGCTTGTCGAAACCTTGTCGAAGTCCTCCTTCGCAATGACAGGTGAGAGAGGGTGATTGCCACGCCCTCCAGGCTCGTAATGACAGGCGAGAGAGGGAGATTGCCTCAGTCGCCCTTCGACTACGCCAGGTCTCGATACGGTCGAAAGAACGCCGACCTACTCGACCATCGGCTTCGCTCAGGGCTCCTTCGCAATGACTGATGAAAATTACTGAGAAAACTTCCTTTTTGTTGTATACTTTAAATTAATTCCTTTCGGTTCAAACAGAGTGGTGGATGAAAGCATACGCAGATTTAGAATTGAGTCTACATAAGCGCAGCGGAAACATCTACACCGTTGAAGCTCGTTATTCCCCGGCTGGGAGTGAAGCGGATATTCGCATTGGAGAGCAAGAGGGGATAGAGATTCGAATCGATTTCGAAGCGCTTCAAAGATATGCTGTTGGCTTTAATATGGAGTCGTACGGGCGGTTGTTAACAGAGGCTCTGTTTTCATCCGTTCAGGTCAAAAATTTTTTCGCCCAGGCAGTGTCGGATGCTGGAACGGAGCCGTTGCGACTTCGACTCCTCTTTGGATCAACTGCGGAAAATCTACATGGCATCTATTGGGAAACGCTGAGAAGTCCAATAGACGACACCCTTTTGGCTGCAAATGAGAACATTCTATTTTCCCGCTATCTGGCGAGTGATACCTGGAAGGCTGCACGCCCAAGACCGAAGAGAAAAATCAGGGCGTTGGTAGCAATTGCCAACCCATCCGGCCTGTCGGATTACCAACTGTCACCGGTTAATGTTCCGGATGAATTGGAAAGAATACAAAAAAACCTGCGGGGGTTCGAAATCAAGACCCTGCCGGACGATCTCGAGAAATGCACGTTGGATAATCTGGCCACCCATATAAGAGAAGGCTATGACATCCTTTACCTGGTGGCGCATGGAAAAGTCGACAAGGAAAGAAATCCCTGGCTGTTTCTCGAAAACCAGGCAGGGACGGTAGAGCGGGTTTCCGGTAAAGAACTTGCCGACCAGATCCGAGGGATGCGAACACCACCATTGCTGGTCATCCTGGCCTCCTGTGAGAGCGCGGGGGAAGGGACGGGAAGGACGCTGCAGGCCCTGGGACCGTTATTGTCCGGCGCTGGCGTCCCGGCGGTGGTGGCCATGCAAGGGGAAATATCCACCGACAGCGTTTCGCGCATGATGCCGGTCTTCTTCAAGGAATTGCAAAAAGATGGAATGGTAGACCGCGCGCTTGCGGTAGCGCGATCTACCTTGCTGGCTGCTGATGATTATGATGTTTGGGTACCAACTCTGTTTTTGAGATTGAAAAGCGGTGTAATCTGGCAGGATGATGCAGAAGAGGTACAACGAAAAGAAACAATAAGAGCGACGAAAAGGATCTGGCAGACGCAATGGTTTGTTTTCATTATCCTATTCCTGGCAATTCTTGGCGTAGGCACAGGCCTTTATTTTGGTCTGCGCCCGAAACAAAAAGAAGTGATGACCGGCGAGTTCAGGATCGCCATCGCCAGCTTTGACGAGCACGGGAAAGGTTTAAAAGACAACATTGGCTTCACCATTGCAGATGGTATCAATCTGCGCATCTCAGATGAGTTACAGGAGATTACAGTCGGCCCTAAAGCCGAGATCTGGGGACCGGAGAGGATTGGAACGATCTCTGGCGATACAGCCCAAGAGCGGACCGAAAACGCAGCAAAACTGGCCCAAGAAATCCAGGCATATATGGTTATCTACGGGGTTGTCGAAGAGACACCAACTGGAATGAAAGTCACCCCTGAGTTTTACCTGGACTCAGATGGTTTCTATGAAGGTAATGAAGTGACCGGTCAATATCAATTGGGATCACCTTTCCCCCTGCCGAGTGCGAACAATCCTGCCTGGTCTTATGAATTCAACCTTCAGATGACCAAGCGCAGCGACATAATTTCCTCTATGGCAACCGGCTTGTCATATTTTGCGGTTCATGATTATGAAAAAGCGCTTGAGTTGTTCCAGAGCATTGAAAAGGATATTGAATGGCCAAAAAATGACCAGGACCGGGAACAGGGGAAAGAAGTGCTCTATGCGATGATCGGTTTTGCGGCTGGCAAAGCAGGTCAGTATGATGTAACAGAGACCGCGCTCGAAAAAGCGATTGAATTGAATCCCGATTACTCCCGCCCTTATATCGGGATCGCCAATTTGAATTACATATTGGCGTTACAACCCTTCGAAGAATCCAAGAACCCGGCCGATGTCGACCAGGCTTTGCTGGATAACTGTTTCAGCTATCTGGATTTGGCAGTTCAAGCGCCTGAAAAGCCTCCCCTGGCAGAAGTGGACACCAAGATACATTTTGCGCGCGGGCAATGTTACTGGCTCAAAACATATACAGGTTACCAGCCGGATTATGGGTTGGCGTATGAAGAATTCCAACAAGTCGTTGCTGCTTACGATGACGGCGCCAATCCTCGTGTGCGTGAGTTGGCAGCCGAATCCCATGCTCGCATAGGCCTGATTTACCAATTGACGGGAAATTTGTCTGCCGCAGCGGATGAGTATCAAATGGCTGCCGACTTGTTATCAGACATCCCAACCCGCCAGGAGCTTTATCAAAAGCGTGCAGACGAAATTCGACAACAAGTAGAAGAACAACCTACCCAGTGACATTTGGTTAGAACGGAGGGAAAGATTGCACGATCGTGGTTGTATAAACAAATAAAATCGCTATAATATTTAACAGATAAGCAGTGATGAACCAGTGGCACTTATCTGGTTGCTTGCGCTTTCATCATGCGGGGCACTGGTGAGCC
>CAZLOC010000456.1:0-3291 GCA_964560935.1 uncultured Anaerolineaceae bacterium
AATCTTTTAATGTTTCCTTCGTGTGAATATGAAGCTCCTTCTAATATGTCATATTCATTCCATCCAGATGCCAGTATTTTTTGTTTTGCAATATCGCGAATTGATTTATCGATCATATATCATTATCCTTTCAAACATCACATCAACCTCCCCTCAAACGCGGACTTCAACACCGACCCCCGCAACCTCTCCGCACGGACCAGCACTTGGATGATCTTCTGGGCGAAGTCTAGGTCTTTGCGGGAGTAGGAGATGAAGATGTGGGACATGAGTATTTACCCCACTGTGGGTCTACAAATATTGTACAAGAGAAATCGGTCGGAAGCAAAGTGAGATTTGTCGCATTCTTGAAATAAGCATACCGGAAAACCCCTCTTTGTGTAATATGGATAGCATTACGATTTCTTCCCAGGGAAATTAAAAAGCGTGGGAAGGAAGACTCAAGTTCTTCCCACATGTTTCGAATTTCGTGGGAAGGATTACTCAAGTTCCTCCCACGCGCGGCGGATTTCGTGGGAAGAACTTGACTCACGCGTGGGAAGAAGTCAGGAAATCCCTGGGAAGAAATCCAAAACGCGTGGGAAGGTTTTTCCAGTTCTGAAGATTTAGATAGTCTCCCCCTTTGGTGTGGTTGGTCTTTGAACCGCAAAGAGCGCGCATCGTCCCGATGTCCTTCGGGAAAGCGCGCAAAGATCTAAGGGTTTTTCTTCGCGTGCTTTGCGTGCTTCGCGGTAAATCAGACACGGCAATCCATCAACCACACTGAGCAGGGAGACTACTCAAAAGTCAGAGGCAAGATAATCTGCCGAGATCAAACACACCGCAACCTCGGCATCTTCCATTGCCTTCTTGATCTCGTCATACCAGGTTGCGCCTGCATCAATGTCTCGATCTTCCCAAACCGTTAAACGCCCCGCTTTTTCGAGCATCCCCAGATGAGGGATAAGGCGGTCTTTCCAAATTTCATCTTTATGGCTGTAACTGACAAAAACGCTGGGAACGGTCATGGTGTCCCTCGCTGGGTGTGGGTGAATGCGAGTGTGCTTCCAGTATACAAAATTATTCACATTATGAAAAGTAGGGGCGACCCGTTGTGGTCTGCCAGCTTTTCAATCGATCCAGACGGGTCGCCCCTACGGTAAAATGTAAGAATATGAAAGAAACCCTCTACTCCCGCAACGCTGTCTACGAAACCCTGCGCGCGCGCCGTCGCCAACCCTTCTCGCTCGAAATTGCCGAGGGCGTGCAAGAAAAGGGCCGCCTGAGTGAAATCCTGCAACTGGCCAAAGAGCGCAAGATCCCCCTCAAACGCGTCCCGCGCGGGCGGCTGGAGCGCTTGCATGCCAACCATCAGGGCGTGGCGCTGGAGGCCAGCGGCTATCCCTATGCCGACCTGACCGACATCTTTGAGTTAGCGGAAGAACGAAAAGAACCGCTCTTCGCCCTGCTGCTGGATACGCTCAACGACCCGCAGAACTTTGGCACGCTGCTGCGCACGGCCGAAGTTGTCGGCGTGCATGGCGTGGTCATCCCGTTGGCGCGGACGGTGGGTGTCACACCGGCAGTGGTCAACGCTTCGTCGGGCGCGTCCGAGCATTTGCTGGTGGCGCAGGCCAACCTTTCTCAGGCCATCGACGCGCTGAAAGAGGCTGGGGCCTGGATCATCGGTCTCGAAGGCAGCGAGCAACCTGAAGGTCGCAGGCAGGCTCAAGACCCAAGTCAGGTGCGGTTGGACGGGGCCATCGGGCTGGTCGTTGGCTCGGAGGGCGAAGGCATGCGTCCTCTGACGGTCAAGTCCTGCGATATCCTGATGAAACTGCCGATGAAGGGGCAAATCGAGTCGCTCAACGCAGCAGTAGCGGGGTCAGTCGCGCTGTATCTCGCTTATCTGGCACGTCAATCATAAAGATCAAACAAGCTATCTAGTGCTTTCAGATTTTGCGGCGGTTGAGTAGGCCGAGTGCTTGTCGAGGCCGTATCGAAACCAAAGACCCAGCTTTTTTTGCCTGTTGGTTTCGATACGGCGGACGAACACCGCCTACTCAACCAACGGAGTACTTTGTGGAACAAACCATCAAAAAGCCTTCGTGTAATTCGCCCATTCGCGCTATTCGCGTTAAAATAACAGGCAACTAAATCTCAAGGAGAATTCATGCCGCAAGCAACGTATCATTTCCCGCGTGGATTTCTATGGGGCACGGCCACCGCAGCGCACCAGGTAGAGGGCAATAACACCAATAACCAATGGTGGCAGTGGGAACAGGAAGGCCACACGAATGGCAAATCGGGCCTGGCCTGTGACTGGTGGGGAGGCGGACGCTGGCGCGAAGATTTCGACCGCGCCGCCGAGGCCGGGCAGAACGCGCATCGCCTTTCGGTAGAATGGAGCCGCATCCAGCCCGCACCCGAGCGCTGGGACGAGGACGCATTGGAGCGTTACCGCGTCATGTTGCGCGGCCTGAAAGAGCGCGGTATGACGCCCATGGTCACCCTGCACCACTTTTCCGACCCGCTCTGGTTGTACGAGAAGTGCGGTTGGGAAAAAGAAGAGGTGGTGCCACTGTTCGAGAAGTTCGTGCGCAAAACGGTAGAGGCGCTCAAGGAATATTGCACACTGTGGTGCACCATCAACGAGCCGAACGTCTATTCCCTGAGCGGTTACGTGACCGGGGATTTCCCGGCCTGCACCCCGGGCCTCAACATGGCGATGACCGTCATGGCCAACATGTTGCGCGCGCATGCCGTTGTTTACCGCGCCATCCACGAGATCCAGCCTGAAGCGCGGGTTGGCTATGCCCATCACTACCGCCCGATGGTCCCCAAACGCCCCTGGTCTCCGCTCGACAGGCTGATGCGCAATATCCGTTTTAACGGCTTGAATATGGGTTTCCCCTCCGGCATTTCTACCGGCGTGATGAAAACCCCCGCAGGCAATTTCCAGATTCCCGAGGCCAAAGGCACGCAGGATTATTTCGGACTGAATTACTACTCAGTGGATACCGTATGGTTCGACCTGCGCAACCGCAAGGAACTCTTCACTGCTTCCGGCTATCCCGAAAACGCCGATATGAGTACCACAAACTTCATCGCCAATCTCCCCGAAGGCCTATCCCAGAGCATCAAATGGGTGGTGAAAACCTATCCCAACCTGCCCATCCTCATCACCGAAAATGGCGTTGAAGACGCCGATGACCACATGCGCCCGCGTTACCTGGCGCAGCACATCCACCAGGTCTGGCGCGCGGTCAATTTCAACTGGCCGGTCAAGGGCTACTTTCACTGGTCGCTGGT
>CAZLOC010000457.1:0-3284 GCA_964560935.1 uncultured Anaerolineaceae bacterium
TCAAACACGGCAAGCCGGCCCTGATGGACTGGGGCGAAGCCGAGCGCGTGGCGCAGGCCGTCAAGTCGATGGAGCTGAAGCACGCCGTGATCACCTCGGTCAACCGCGACGAACGCCGGGACGGTGGCGCGCCCATCTTTGCGATGGTCATCCGCCGCATCCGCGAACTGCGACCGGGCTGCTCGATCGAGGTGCTGATCCCCGATTTCAAGGGCTCCGTGGAAGCCTTGAAGATCGTGATGGAAGCGCGCCCCGAGATCCTGAACCACAACGTGGAGACCGTGCCGCGCCTGTTCAAGACCATCCAGCCGCAAGATAGCTACGACTGGGCGGCGGCGACTTTGTCCAATGCGAAAAAACTCGATCCGGAAGTCCTGACCAAATCGGGCATCATGGTCGGCCTGGGCGAGGAGCTCGAGGAAGTCAAGGCCGTGATGCGTGACCAGCGCTCCTGGGGCGTGGACATCCTGACGGTCGGCCAGTATTTGCAACCGAGCAAGAAGCACTTCCCCATCTCGCGCTATTACACGCTGGAAGAGTTCAAGGAATTGAAAGACTACGGCCGGGAGATTGGCTTCAAATGGGTCGAATCCGCGCCGCTGGTGAGGTCGTCGTATCACGCGGTGGACCAGGTGCGGGCGCTGTCGATTGTGCATCGGAAGTTGTATGGGGAAGCAGTGACAAGTAGTCAGTAATCAGTATTTGAATCTCCCGTCGAGGCGAATCGGCGGGAGATTTTGTTTTCTATTGATTTTGTGAAAGATCGCTTGTATAGTTATTTCAGCTATTGAGATGATGCTTGGCTCCTCAGACAAATAGAGACAGTGATGAAAAAAGTACTCTACATCTTGATCGGCCCTAAAGGCTCCGGGAAAACCTATATCGGCAGCCGGATCGAAGAACTTACTGGCATCAAATTCTTGAGAGTGGAACCGCTCTGGCTGCAATTGGCTGAAGGGGAAGACGGCTGGGGCAGGGTCGAGCGCGAAATTGACGCGCTCTTCCTCCAGCACGATAAAGTGGTCATCGAGAGCCTGGGGGCAGGCGAGGGCTTCAACCGCATGTATGCCTCCCTGAAAGACAAATACAAGGTGAAGCTGATCAAAGTGGAAGCCGATTTGGACGAGTGCTTGAGGCGAGTTAGGGACAGAGATAACGCGAATCACATCCCGGTATCAGATGACAAAGTCCGGGAATATAACCGCATTGCGGCCAGTGTGGACCATCCCTGGGATACGATCATCGATAACAACGGTCCCGCAACTGATGAAGAGATACTCAAAGCAATAGCCTCTTTGTAGAATGGGAGCATTCAGTTGTAGATTCTTGCAAGCAAATGAGCCTGATGCAAACCACCAAGTCACAAAGACTCCAAAACACAAAGGTAAATTCGTGGCTTTGTGACTTAGCGACTTTGTGGTTAACACCCAGATTGGTTTTGATTCTACAGAATTTGAATGCACCCCTGTAGAATCCGTCCAGTTTGCATTTGGCGTTCAGGCGTTATATTTCACAGGAGTGTAAGATGAACAAAATTATTGACGAGATCAAATACGACCTCCATTTCATTCAATCGCACACACTGCAGCCTAAGTGGTTCAAAATCGCCAAGGTCTTCCTTCTGCTGGGCTTTCTGGGGGGATATTACTTCTTGTTCGGGTTGTCGAAAACCATCATTTTCATCCTCAGCTTTATTTTCTTGAGCACCGTCGTCCATTTCATTTACCGGATAAAAACCAGGCGCTGGAAACAAAGCTGGCTGGATTTCGTTGTCACAGAGGAAAATGGTGAGACGAAATACAAAAGGATCGGAAAATTCTATTATTCGGCTATCATTGTGAACGTGGTACTTTCTTTCATGATCAGTCAGATATGATCGAGTTTCACCCGGTTCAACAAAGAAGAAAGCCTGATGAAGAAAAATAGGCCAAAAAAAGAACATCGTGCGCAAACCTTCCGCGCCGGTGTGGGAGCGGTCATCGTGAACGAGGCTGGGAAAGTTCTTGGGCTGGAACGAAAGGATATTCCCGGCGCCTGGCAACTGCCACAGGGTGGATTGGATGAAGGCGAAACGCCAGTGGAGGCTGTCAAAAGGGAAATCCAGGAAGAAACAGGGATCGAGCCCAGCCACCTGGAACTGCTAATGTCCGCGCCCCGTTGGCTGACTTATGAACTGCCGAAAGAAGCGCGCAGCAAAAAGATCGGTCGCGGTCAGGTGCAGCGTTGGTTCCTGTTTCGATTCGTAGGCCCGGACGATGCGATCACCCTTGGCGACAAAAAGGAATTCAGGGCCTGGAAATGGATCGCAATGGATGAGTTGACATCCATCGTTGTATCGTTCAAGCAGCCTGTCTATCAAGAGTTAGCTGAATATTTCAGGTTGTATTTTGAAAACTCAGCGTGAAAAATGTCCGTTGTGGGAGGAACGAAAACAAGACGCGAAGATGAGACCTGTCCAGCCTCCCGTGCATTTGCGCCGCAGTCCGTGAGCTCCTTTTGCGAAGTTTTGCAAGGATAAATATCAGCCTCGCCACGCAGACGATTGAGAACTTCCCAGGTGGAAAGTCGCCATGATCGGTGCAGCGGCCTTCGCATGGCCGCTGGCGCTGTACGGCACGAACTTGGTGCTCGCTGGCCCCACAAAGTTTCCCGAAGGGGAGAAGGGTTGCAAACAAGTCAAACAGGTGTAGGATTTTCAGGGAGTCGGGATTGATTTTGGGTATATTGCATCTTCCGTTGGGTGCTATAATGTTCTTAGCAGGGTGGACTCGAAAATTGCCTTTTGTCCGAATCAGAGGAGAAACAACTATGGGCAATAAGAAAACAATTGGGATCGCTTTGTTGATAGTGGGAGTGGTTGTATTAATCGTCTCGCTGGCAGCCGATGTGTTCGGGATCGGTGGAGCAACCGGTTTCGGTTATAAACAGATCATAGGCGCCCTTGTAGGAGTAATCGTCGCAGTTATTGGGTTTGTTTTATACTCCAGGAAGTAGATCGTTTTCTCTGAAATAAATGAGCTGAAAGCCAGTTTCCCTGAGGAACTGGTCTATTTGTATTTCCCTGCCCAGAGCGTTGCGATTGAATCGCTTCCATCCGGGTGCTATACTGATGGGGGAGGGCCGACGGTTATGAGTACAATTGCTTCGATTTTGTATGGCATGGGGGGGATGTTGCTTCATCCAAAACGTACAGGAAAAGAGTTAGCCGCCGGAACGCGTTTGAAACCGGTGGCGACCTTCGTGATTGCCTTCGGCCTGCTGCAATCGCTGATGTTTCTGATCTC
>CAZLOC010000458.1:0-3284 GCA_964560935.1 uncultured Anaerolineaceae bacterium
TATCGTCGCGCAGCCAGCGCGGCGGGCCTTGCGCCCACAGTGGACGGATGCGGCCGCCGAACCAACCTGCATCGGTCTGGCTCGCAAACGCTCGTTCATAGGCAAGCAACCAGTCGGAATCGAAGCGCAGATCGTCGTCGGTGAACAGCAGCACATCGCCACGGCATTCTTTAAGCGCGCGGTTGCGCGCGGCCGACAGGCCCTGTTCCGCTTCGAAGAAATAACGCAGGGGTAGCCGGCCGATAAGCGATTCGGCCACGGTTGGGGTATCGTCGCGCGAGTTGTTGTCGATCAGCAGCAGTTCCCACGCACCTGCAGGTTGCTTGCAGGCTGCCAGGCTTTCCAATGCCTTGCCAAGCAAAGCCGCCCTGTTGAAGGTGCAGATCGACAATGTGAATTTCATGCTTGCAATAGCATTTCATGCAAGAAAAACAGCCCTGTAACGAGGGAGCATTCATGTACGAATTTCATCCAGGGCCTTTGCATGTCCAATAAATGCGCGCTGATCCGGCAGGGCGTGCCGTGAATGGGGCCACTCGCCACCCGGATCCTGATGCGGGTATGAATGCCCAAGCCCACGCCTGACCCGTTCACCCCATGCCACCCCCAGCAATCTATCCAACCTTCCACTCGGTGGCTGATGCGGGGGCGGCTTGGGCAAGCCCAGCAACGGTAAATCGAGCACCTGTCTAAACGCTTGATCCCATTGTTCAATGGATGCCCTGCGACTGTACCGCTGCCGAAGTAAATCAAGGCCGCCCTGGACGATTTGCGCATGCAAGCCAAGTTGGGCTAATTTCATGGCAGACTTAGCCGCCTCCTGCATATCCCCCACCGGGAAAAGCAGGCTGTTGACCTCGTCCACCAAAGCGCCCTCCAAACCGCTACCCGCGTAGCGACTGCTTAGTACAGGCAGCCCGTGGCTCATCGCCTCCCAGGCCACGATAGGACCGGTTTCCCACACTGAGGTGATGACCAGGGCATCATGCTTGCAGTATTCCTGTGCCAATTCCTGTGGGTTGAGCACACCCAGAAAGCTGACCTGTTCGTGCAGGTTCATAGCCGCGAACTTGCTGCGCAGAGCAGATTCATCCGGCCCGCCGCCAGCCAGGGCAAGCTGTGCCTTGACACCCAAGTCCCGCATGGCCGCCAGCAAATCCGGCAAATCGAAAATCCGTTTTTGTTCCTGTTCCAGCCGGCCGCTATAGAGCAGCCTCAATACTCCATCGCTGGAACGCGGAGTCATATCAACGTCGTTGAACTGCGGCACCCCATAAGGGGCATACAGCACCCGTGCTTCAGAATTGAGAGACTGCCTAGCCAACTTCACGGACAACCTATTGGTGGCAATAACGGCATCGATCACATCCGACTCCGCCGCCAAGTCTGCAAAAAGATCGCTTTGCAGGCCATGCAGGGTGGCAACCACTCTTGGCGCGGCTTTGCCGGCAAGCCGCAAGCGGCGTACCGCCTCGTAGGCATCGACGATATTTACAACAGCAAGAATATCGGGACGAGTATTCTCAATCGCACTAGCCAACGCTTGGATACGTCCTTCACTGCTGCCAGTGGGGTTTTTTATTCGCTCCACCGTCGACCAAGGATGCCGCTCGAGATAGCTTCCAACCGCGTGGTGTCGACCTCCAACCAGCCCCAATACGCATTCCCAGCGGAAATCACTCAAGCCCGGAAGAAGGTAATCGAGCCAGTCGGCAACACCACCAAAAGGATAGGCGGCCGGGGATATGAACAAGACAGGTGAGGCCATTGGAATGGAACTAATCTCGCGCACCAATTTTGCGGGCAGGGGAGCCTGCCCATATTTCGTACTCTGGGACTGTTTTCGTGACGACACTATTTGCACCAATCACAGCACCTTTTCCAATCGACACGGATGGCATGACTGAGCTACCCGCGCCGAACCAGACGTCATCCCCAACAACGATATTTACCTTATCTTCATCGGTTGGCTGCTTACGAATTTCGGTATCTTTTCTCAATTGATGATTCGACCCAACAAATGAGCAGAATTGTGATATCAGACATCCTTTCCCAATCCTGATTATGCTGCCGCGCCCGAGCCTAAAATTATTGTATTGTCCAACCCATGTATTCTCTTCAAAGGTGATTGATCCATAACCATTAAAGTCATCGCCCAGGCAAATGATGGTTCCCTTTTCGATCCGGACACCTTTCCCTATTGTTACTTCCCCTTTGCGCCATCCTTGAACAACGACATCGCGATGAATTATCGATTGGGGTTGGGATTTACGCAGTTCCTCGAGCTCAGCCCACTCCTGTTTAAGTTCACCAAGGCCTCTTATAAGCTCCGGATACCGTAAATAGCCCACTCCGCGTAGCCACCAAAAAAAAGGATTGTTCATTAAATTTTGCCCTCCCGTGTCCCAGCCTGACGCAGGTTGATTAGACCCATTCCGTGATTTGGCTCGTAAAGCGAATACCATTCGGTTGATACAGAAAACAGGGCAAAGCTCTTGGCGACAAGCCATTGGCCAACGTAGTCAGAGTACATATTGATATCCACAGAGTACTCGCCTGGACTTAAGAAATAGGCAGGGATCGTGAACCGGGACTCGAACAAACCCGCAGGCATGTCCGTTGGGCTCTCGGAATCGTGCATGCCAATAATGAGCTGATCGCCCTTGTAAACACAGATCGTGACGCGGAATTCTCGCAATGCCTCATGCAATCTGCCAGTGATCGCCAGCACAATCATATGTTCGGGCTTGAAGACCTGGCCGGCGATTTCTTCTGAATCGTTGATCGAAACCGACACCAGCCCCGCCTTTTCTATCAGCGGCCCTGTGCATGCAGATGTATGACCACGCCCAGAGCCCTTTGTGATTGCACTGTAATGAGTTAACCCATCACCTGTTGCCCCATCAAACGACAGTGCACCGGCGTTGAGGACCAGCGCTCTTGAACAGAGACGCGAAATCGCTCCGAGGTTGTGGCTGACGAACAAGACCGTCCGTCCTCCTGCCGAGAGGTCGCCCATCTTCCCCATGCACTTTTCCTGGAAAACGCTATCCCCAACGGCCAGTACCTCATCAACTACCAGAACATCCGAGTCCAGGTGCGCCGCCACGCCAAACGCCAGTCGAACATACATGCCGCTTGAATAGCGCTTGACGGGGGTGTCGATAAACTTTTCGATTTCGGCAAAGGCGACGATTTCGTCGAATTTTCGTGCAACTTCCTTGCGGGTCATACCGAGGATAGCGCCGTTGAGGTAGATGTTTTCGCGCCCACTCAACTCGGGA
>CAZLOC010000459.1:0-3275 GCA_964560935.1 uncultured Anaerolineaceae bacterium
CGGCATCTCTTCGCTGAATTCTTTGCCAATCCTGGGCAGGTAGCGCGAGAAAAAAATTCTGTGCGCCTCCTGCCAGTATTCCAGGGACAGGTCGCCTTCCCCTTCCTCGCGCGCAAAATCGGCGTCCACTTCGTTGTACTTGCAGACCGTGACCTCGACGGTTTCAACAATGGCGAGCGGCTGACCGCGTCCATCCACGACGATGGTGATGGTACCCGGTTCGGGCAGGGCTGCTCCCTCCGCTTCCCACTCCCAAAGTGAGGAACAGGTGGCGGTCTTGGTGCCAGCCGCGATCAACGCACCGAGTTCATCGGCCATCTCCGGGCCGTCGCCCCAGCCTTCGGCAATGTATGTCTTGCTCCGGTACGGGGAATCGACGGGCTGCGTGGAAAGGAATTCCTGCCAATAGGATTCGAGCGCTTCTTTGTTCATTGCTACCAGCTCCAGCGTCGGAGAATTTCCATCGCCTCGCGCGCGGTCAAGTCCAATTGCAAGGGCGTAACCGAGACATAGCCAGCCTGGAGCGCGCCGAAGTCGGTGCCGGGTTCGTCCACCCCGGTGGGCTCTTCGCCGCCAATCCAGTAATAAGGCTTGCCGCGTGGATCGATGCGCTCATCCAACTCGTCGTTGTAGACGCGCAGTCCCTGGCGGGTGATGAGGTAACCTTTGAATTCCGTCAGATAGGGAATATTGACGTTCAACAGCACGCCCTCCGGCAGGCCTTCGTCTATTACCTTTTTCACCACCTGTCCCGCGACCTGCGCCGCCGGGCTGTAATCCGGCAACCCGTCCGAAGAATTGTCCTGCGAAGCCAGCGAAAAGGCCAGGCTGGGCACCCCGGCAATGACAGCTTCCATCGCTGCCGTGACGGTTCCGGAGTAGGTTACATCGTGCCCGATATTCGAGTAAGGGTTGATGCCTGAGACAACCAGGTCAACATTTTCTACCAGGCCGAGCAAGGCCAGTGCAACGCAATCGGAGGGTGCGCCATCGCTCATCAATGCCGGGGTGCCATCGGCGATTTGAGTCTCACGCACACGCAGCGGCCGGTCCAGGGTCTTGACATGACCCGCGCCCGACCAGTTGCGATCTGGAGCAAGAATGGTTACTTTCCCAATTACTTTCATCGCCTGCGTCAAAGCGAGCAAACCGGGTGCCTGTACCCCATCGTCATTGGTTACCAAGATATGCATAAGATGTCCGTTTTCGAATGTGATGTTACCTACATCTCTTTTTCTTTCAACGCCGCTTTCAAATTCACCAGCGCGGTCACAGGGGTGGGGTCCACTCCGTAAGCTATCGCCAGGTAGTAGGCCATGTAATCGCCGAAGTGCAGCGCCGTCCAGATATGCGCCAGGGGGGTATTGCCTTTAGCAGTGTAGGCATCCACGTTCAGGCCCTCGAGCATGTATGTCTTGCGGGTGATGTCCAGCCGCAGGCGGTTGCGCGGGTGGTCGGATGGCGCGCGCAGGTACAATGTCATCACGTGCGGCGGGACCACTTCCGGCGGGTGCAGTATCCCGGCCAGCGCATTGTGGTCGGCTTCGGGGATGAACTCGAAGTTGGCCACTGCCTTGGCTATCTCGTTGATCTGTCCCTTCCAGCGGCGGGCCACCGGCGCCAATACGCCCGTCCCGAAGACCGTCACCCAGCGCCCCATCAACTGACCGGCCAGGCGTTTGGCGGGATTTTTGGGGACGGGCGACTCAGCCACCAGGGCCGCCTGCTGGGACTTCATCGCTCTCGCCGCCCCGGCCACGTCCTCGCTCGCATCGGGGACCAGCCCCAGCCTGCTCAACGCGCCCAAGATGAGTCCAAACGAGAAGCCGACCGCCGCGCGCGGCTGGCCCCGGTGCACGAATTGCCAAGCCGGAACACCTGCACCCTTTGCCTTCTCGGCAAGCTCCCCGCCCGTGCAAATTGCCAGCACACGACAGTCATTCTTTACTGCTGCATCGAATGAATCCAGAGTCTCTTCGGTGTCCCCCGAATGCGACGAGCAGATGACCAGCGTCTCCGGTCCCCGGGCGAACCCCGGCAGGCCGTAATCGCGGTGGACGATGATCGGCACGGGACATGCCTCCATAACGGCAGCAGACACCAGGTCCGCCCCGATCGCCGAACCGCCCATGCCGGAGATGACAACCTGACGCAAATCGCTTGCGGACGGTCTTTGACCGTCTGTGAACTCCAATGGCTGCCTCTGGCTTAATTCCCACGCAGATTGCAATTGGTCGGGTAGCCCGTCGATGTGACCGAGCATATCCTGCAGGTCGACTTGTCTCATAAAGGTGATATCATCCAGGTTCATGGGTCATATTATAGCGGAGTCTGCGCTTGACTGTAAAATAGCAGCCAGGGACTAGCAGTAAGCACCTTGTACGAGAACACGTCTAGGACACACCTTATACACACCGGTCGAACTGGAGCCATTATGAAAAAACATCTCATACTTTTGCTTATCTTTTTGGGAAGCGCATGCGCGCCAAAGCCAACTGCCCTACCCACACCTGCTTTCATTCCCATGTCGCAAGTAAATCTCGAAACAATCCTGGTCGTCGATGGCGATCTCCCGCAGGACCTCCTCCCGGATATCATCGTAATGGAAAATGCGGTGGGTTCCGCCGATGAGCTGGATCGAGCGGATGCGGTGATTACGCAATACTTTTTGCTGGAGGGTGGAGAGGGCGGCGGAGTAAGCGTGTTCCTGTTCGAAGCGTTGGACGACGTACAGGCTGCATTCGGGAAAGTCTCCACATTCATGGATACGCCTTTGGTCTATGAGCTGGTCGGCGAACGGGCGCGAATTGAAAATTTCTTTATTCCCCTGGTCCCTGACGTAGCGCCTATCCAGGGTTCGCGGTTGATATTCACACGCTGTCATGCGCTGGCCGTCATTCAATTCCCACGCGCTGAGGACGCGGAAGCGATGGAAAAATATGGCCAGCGGTTGGATGGACGCATCCAGCCGCTGGTATGCAGGGCAGCCGATACGACGAAATAAGCTGGTTTACGGGCCCATCCACGCATGACTTGAGACCTGTCGTTCGTGGATGGGTCCTTTATAGAAGGGTGGATCGCCTGGGTTCAATTCCCCGCTTCAAGAGCAGTTTCTTCGACTTCCAATTCTTCCACATTGGCATAGTAGAGGTCCAGGCCAAGGTTGAGCAATTGCGAGATACCGCGCAGGACGAGGAAGTAGAACACCCCTACCATGGGTTCCATGAAAACATTGGTTACAAAAATAGCGATTCGCTCGAAGAAGTTCGTGGGAA
>CAZLOC010000460.1:0-3271 GCA_964560935.1 uncultured Anaerolineaceae bacterium
CGATCATGCCCGCGCGCGCGCCGCCTTCGATGGACATATTGCAGATGGTCATGCGTTCTTCCATCGAGAGCGAGCGGATGGCTTCGCCGGTGTACTCGAAGACGTGCTCGGTCCCGCCGCCGACACCGATCCTGGCGATCAGCGCCAGGATGATGTCTTTGGCTGAGACGCCTTTGGCAAGTTTCCCGTCCACACGCACCTCGTAGGTTTTGGGCTTGCGCTGGAGCAGGCACTGCGTGGCCAACACGTGCTCGACTTCGGATGTGCCGATGCCGAAAGCCAACGCGCCGAACGCGCCATGCGTGGCAGTGTGACTATCGCCGCAGACGATGGTCATGCCAGGCTGGGTCAGTCCCAGTTCCGGGCCAATGACGTGAACGATGCCACGTTTGGGGCTGTCCAGTCCGTAGAGAGAGATGCCGAACTCAACCGCATTTTTTTCCATCTGACGGATCTGGGCCGCGGCGATGGGGTCCGCAATCGGCAGGGACGGGTCATGCGTAGGCGTGGAATGGTCCAGCGTGGCAAAGGTCTTGTCCGGGCGGCGGACTTTCAGCCCGCGTTGACGGAGGCCGGTGAAGGCTTGCGGCGAGGTCACCTCGTGGATGAGATGCAGGTCAATATAAAGGATGGCCAGGGAATCGGGTTGTTCGGCAACAACGTGCGAATTCCAGACTTTTTCGAAGAAAGTTTTGGGGATATCGGATTGTTTCATGATTAGATCGGTCGTTCAGATTATTGAATTGGAAAATCCTGACGCTCCTCCTTATACTGTAGGCTCATATAGTTATAGTGACGGACCGCTATCGGTAACTTCGGAAGAAATCTGACCAACAAACTGAGCGAAGTTCTCCTCAAAAAGGCCGATCAGCTTACGCGTTTGTTGATCATAGGTTTCCTTATCCGCCCAAGTCTGGCGAGGATTCAACACATCGTCAGGCACGTCGGGACAATGTTCAGGCACGTACAAGCCAAAATTCGGGTCAGTGCGCATGGGTACATCACTCAAATCGCCGCTCAATGCAGCGCTCACCAGTGAGCGGGTGAGAGGTAATTCCATGCGTTCGCCAACACCATAAGGGCCACCCGTCCAGCCGGTATTGACCAACCAGACATTGACATTATGCTTATTGATCTTCTCACCCAACAGATCCGCATAGACCTTAGGATGCAATGGCAGAAAAGGCGCTCCAAACCCGGATGAAAAAGTAGCCTGTGGCTCTTTACCCAGGCCGCGTTCCGTGCCAGCCAGCTTGGATGTATAGCCCGAAAGGAAGTAATACATAGCCTGCTCAGGCGTAAGTTTGGCAATCGGCGGCAAGACGCCAAAAGCGTCCGCTGTCAAGAAGAATATATTTTCTGGATGCGCGGCACGCCCTTCAGGAACAATATTGGGCAAGAAGCCTATCGGGTAAGCAGCGCGCGTGTTCTCAGTAAAGCTGCTATCGTCAAAGTTGATCCGACGGCTTTCAGTGTCGATATTGACGTTCTCGAGGACTGTGCCAAAATGCCGGGTAGCCTGCCAGATGATGGGTTCAAGGTTTTCTCGCAGGCGAATAACTTTAGCGTAACAACCGCCTTCGAAGTTGAAAACACCATCATCTCCCCAGCCGTGTTCATCATCACCGACCAACCTGCGTTCTGTGTCGGATGACAAGGTAGTTTTTCCCGTACCAGAAAGCCCAAAGAATAAGGCTACATCACCACTCTCTCCGACGTTCGCAGAGCAGTGCATAGGTAACACCCCATGCCTGGGCAACTGATAATTCAACACGGTAAAAATGGACTTCTTAATCTCGCCCGCATAACTGGTGCCACCGATCAAGATCATCCGTTTTTGCAGGTTCAGAATTACAAAAATATCGGAGTTCGTGCCATCAATCTCTGGAATGGCGCGAAAGCCCGGGGCCTGTAACACCGTAAACTCCGGCACATGCGCAGGTAATTCGTCCGGTTGACGGCGGATGAACATATTGCGAGCAAACAAGCTGTGCCAGGCATTCTCTGTGACCACCCTGATCGGTAACTGATACTTTGGATGGGCAGCCGCAGTGGTATCTTGCACAAAAATGTCGCGACCTTGGAAATATGCTGTCATACGCAGGTAAAGTTGTTCAAATTTCTCAGCAGGCATTGGGCGGTTCACCTTGCCCCACCAAACATCGGCCGCGGCTTCGCCATTTCGAACGATGAATTTGTCGTTCGGGGCTCTCCCTGTGTAATTGCCTGTCCGGACAACCGTCGCACCTTCATGCGCCAAAACACCCTCTCGACGAGAGACAACCCGCTCTACCAAAGCGGGAGTAGGCAATGTCCAATACACCATATTGAGGTTACGCAGGCCATGATTGTCAAGATCATATTGGCTTGGTACGCCCATTACATTTTTTGTCATAATCTTTGTTCTCCTGAATACATTCCATGCAATGAGGGCACTGCGTGGATGAGACACAGTCAATGTAAAACATGGCCGGGGAGTCGGGTTGTTGGTCTACAACGTGCGAATCCCAGACTATTTCGAAAAGAGTCTTTGGTATAGCGATCAGCGAACTTTGCTACGGAAACACGAAATCACGAAGAATTATTTATTGATTCTCGGTGTCTTTATGTCTTCGCGAAAGGCATCAGGCCTCAGGCACATCATCGGCCGGGTCAGCGGGAGCGGGCTGAGGCTCCGGGGTGAGTCTGCTCAAATCCCAGCCGGAGGGCATGGTGTTCGGTTCGGGGAACGGATCAAAGATCGGGGTTTCAGCAACGGTGGTGTCTTCATTAGGGGTAGACATGGTGATTTCTCCTTCTTGGTTATCCAACCAGCATGACGCCGTAGTCAGTCTGGACGGTTTGAGTTCCTTCAGTTTGCGAGATGATCAATTTATTGATGGCGTTGATATAGGCTTTGGCGCTGGCAACGATGATGTCGGTGTCGGCGCCATGTCCGCCGTAGATGCGGCTGTACGAGATTTCTTTCTGGGCGTCCATCGTCTGGTGACCATTGTTTCCTTGCACCCGCACGGTGACTTCGCCCAAGGCGTCGATACCTTCGGTGATGGCGTGGATGTTGAATTCCAGCAGGGTGTTGGGCGTATTGACGATGGTGTTGATGGCCTTATATGTGGCGTCGACCGGGCCGGTGCCCATCGAAGCCTGGACCTGAACCTTGCCGTCCGGGCCTTTCAGACGCACGGTGGCGGTGGGCATGCCCATCGTTCCGCAGGTGACCTGCAAGCCATCCAGGGTGTAGACCGAGAGCGGCTGGTAGAACTCATCGGCG
>CAZLOC010000461.1:0-3266 GCA_964560935.1 uncultured Anaerolineaceae bacterium
CTAACACTGATCGCTAGCCTAGGATTCCCATTGATAGATAGGGAAATTTGCTGTATAGTTTTCACATGAATCAGCCAAAAATCACTCGCCCTACCTTTCCCCCAGGTTATGTGGACAACCCAACCTCCGAAGTGCCATGGGACTACGTTGCCCAGCAGTTAACCGAAGCTAAAAATTACTGGCTGTGCTCCGTGTACCCCGACGGACGGCCGCATGTCATCCCGCGCTGGGCCGTCTATGTAGATGGAAAAGTCTACTACGATGGCAGTTCCAAGACGCGACACGCACGCAACATCCTGGAGAATCCGTACATCTCACTGCACCTCGAAAGCGGGGACCAGGTGGTCATCCTCGAAGGAACTTCTCAACAGGCGGAAAGGCCGTCACCAGAGTTGGCACAAAAACTGGCTCAAGCCTATAAGACCAAATATGCTGTACACGGCTACGCACCCGAACCCAACCAGTGGGATGAAGGCGGGCTGTACGTTTTCACAATCCAGCAGGTTATCGCCTGGACGAACTTCTTGACGAACCCGACCAAATTTGTATTTTAGAACGTTTTAGGGTAAGACTGAGAAAGAACAAATATGTCTATCATAAAACAAATATCCCGTCGTGATTTTCTGAGGCTGACAGGGATTGCAATCTCAGCTACTCTCCTTAAAGCCTGTACTCCTGATGTTCCAGCAATTACCGACATTCCGCCGACCTCCACAACCTTGCCACCAACAAAAACACCAACTCCAACGAATACACCAACACAGCAACCGATCCAGGCTATCTACCCTGACATGGTTCTGGTAGAAGCAGGCAGTTTCCAAATGGGCTCTACAGGCGGCTATGCACATGAACAACCGGTACACACCGTTCTCATTTCCAGGCCTTTCTACATAGCCAGATACGAGGTCACGTTTGAAGAGTATGATCGCTTCTGTGATGACACACACAGGGGCAGGCTAGATGATCGCAGTTGGGGACGAGGTAATCAACCAGTTATTCACGTAGATTGGAACGACGCAGTAGCCTATTGCAACTGGCTGAGTGAAAAAGACAGGCTTTCTCCCTGTTACAGCGGAAAAGGGAAACTGGTCGAGTGCGATTTTTCAGCGCATGGATACCGACTGCCCACCGAGGCGGAATGGGAATATGCCGCGCGTGGCGGGCAAAACAACCAGGGATTTATCTATGCCGGCAGCGATAACCCGGACGAGTTAGCCTGGTATGCTGACAATTCAAAAGACCGGCTACATCCCGTAGGGGAAAAAGAACCCAATGAGCTGGGCTTGTACGATATGTGCGGCAATATTTTCGAGTGGTGTTGGGACTGGTACGATCAGGATTACTACGCCGCCTCACCGGCCAGTGACCCACCAGGTCCGCCGCCGCCACAGGATCCAAAACCCTGGGAGTTTATCCGCGTGCGGCGCAGTGGGAGTTGGCGTGAGGATGTAGAAAATATCCGCGTCAGCGCACGAAGTTTCGATGGTGTGGATTATCCTGGCGATAACGGCTTTCGCCTGGTACGCACAGCTTAATTGCAGCGGTACGATTCGTTTGTATTCAATGAATGCCCCTTTTACCAGCAAAAGCTTTTGCATTTTTTCGATTTTGTTCTACAATATAGATAGAGAATTTCAATACAGGAGGATACGCCCATTGTAGGAGGCCTTGGCAGCCTTAATTCCCGGCCTTGCAAATGAATAAGGAGATACTATGTTTACAGACAGCGTACTGCGTGAACTGTTGAACTATTCTAGTCCTGATCCGGTCCTTAGCGTGTACATGAACACTGACATGACCGAAGGCACCGCCGACGCACTTAAGCTGCGCCTGCGGACCTTGCTAAAAGAAGTACATCTACCCAAGGACGAGGCCGCAATACTCAAATATTTTGAACTCGAACGCGAATGGACAGGCCGCAGCACAGCTATGTTTTCTTGTGCGGCACAGAATTACTTTAGAGCGTTTCCCATTGCTGTACCAGTCCGTAGTCGCATATTTGTAGGGGAGCACCCTTACGTTAAGCCATTGGCCGATTTACTGGATGCTTACGGCGGCTATGGTGTAGTATTAGTGGATAAACAAGGGGCGCGTTTGTTCCAGTTTCACCTGGGTGAATTAGTTGAACAAGACGGCATCCTTGGCGACGAAGTGCGCCATACCAAGCGCGGTGGGGCATCCACCGTGCCAGGACGCCTGGGCGGTATCGCCGGACGAACGCGACATAGTGAGCAGACGGTGGAGCGCAATCTGAAAGAATCCGCAGAATTTGCTGCAAAATTCTTCGATGAGAATCACGTCCGCCGCATACTGATTGGCGGCACAGATGATAATATCAATCAATTCCGAAGCCATCTCCCTAAAACCTGGCAGAGCCTGGTGATCGGTACATTCCCGATCAGCATGACAGCACGCCCTGACGAGGTGCAGAAAAAAGCCCTCGAAATCGGCCAGCAGGCTGAACGTCGCAGGGAGATGCGGCTGGTGGAGAAAATAATCACGTCCGCAGCAAAAGGCGCGGATGGGGTTGTCCGCCTGGACGATACGTTGAACGCTGTCCATGATGGACGGGTACAGACGTTGATCGTTCGGGAAGGGTATCGTGCAAAGGGATTTCAGTGTCAGGGCTGTGGCTACATCACAACGCAGGAATTGGGCGCTTGTCCCTTCTGCGGAAAATCATTCACGCAGATCAAGGATGCTGTGGAAATGGCTGTTCGCAAGGTGATGAAGGATGGCGGCGATGTGGAGATTGTTTATGAGAACCCAAAGCTGGAGGAAATTGGTATTGGAGGCGTGTTACGATATTGACATCTAGTGGCAGATCCACCCCTCGGGGATGATGTGAGACCTGCCACAGCAGGGCTTATATCAAAAAAGTAGGACGAGAATTATCTCGTCCTACACGTTTAACCGAATCGTTCTTCTTTCCAAACATCCGCCCGATTGTGGTAACCAGCCTGTTCCCAGAAACCACGACGGTCTTTTGCCATGAATTCCAGCGAACGCAGCCATTTGGCGCCCTTCCAGAAATAAGGTGTTTCCATATCTTCTCTACCGGGGACGTAACCCACCACACCGCGCAACGGATAGCCATGATCGGGCGTGAGCGGTTCTCCGTTGAAATGAGTCGCCATCAGGAAGTTCTCCTGCACGACTACTTCGAGAGGCAAATTGACTGTAAAGCCATATTCCGCATGCTGCATGACATGCGTAGCGGTAGGTTTGACCTTGATAAAACCCTCGTCAACCAGCGTTTTGACCGA
>CAZLOC010000462.1:0-3263 GCA_964560935.1 uncultured Anaerolineaceae bacterium
CAGGTCTCACAAGTCGTGACTTGTGAGACCTGTTGACTCTCTGACTAGTTACCTAAATTTTGCCCGAAATAGTGACACAGTGATGGAATTGGGCGAAGGGAAAAGGAAAAAAGTGATAGGCTTATCTGTATCAAAACGGAAAATTCAGATACAGGAGGCCTATCACCATGAACGAGTCTATCATTATTAGCGCGCAGGTCAAGCAGTATTTCACGGCGCGTGCCACGCTGGCGGCACTGGGTGTGAAAGTATGTGAAATGAAATTGTTCGCACCGATCACACAAAAGGTCAAAATTGCACAGAAGACGGTCAAATACACGCCGATCGAGAAATTGATGGATGCGGAGATCGCAATTCTGGCAGGAGCGCATGGCATGGTAGAGATCAACAAGCGCGTACGACCGGATCGAGGCTTGCAGGCTGCCTTTGGGCGTGATGGCTGTGCCGAGCAATCGGTGGTGCAAGACACGTTGGATGGGTGCAGCGAGGAGAATGTTGTTCAAATGCAGACAGCGCTGGACCTGATCTACCGCCAACACAGTCAGGGGTATCGCCATAACTACCAGAAAGGCTGGCAGTTGCTGGATGCGGATATGACGGGTCGCCCGTGTGGGAAGAAAGCCGCTTTTGCCACCAAGGGCTACTTTGCCAAACAACGCAACCGGCGTGGACGTCAGGAAGGCTATCTGATCGCCACGCACTATGAAGAGATCGTGGCAAAACAGCTTTTCGATGGGGGGACCCAGCTGACCAAAGCTCTGCGCCCTCTGGTCGAAGCTGCAGAAAAGACCTTGGGATTGGAGCAGGATGAAGAAAAACGACAGCGTACCATTTTGCGGATGGATTCTGGGGGTGGCAGTGTTGATGAGGTCAACTGGGTTCTGCAGCGTGGCTATCAGTTTCATGGCAAGGATTACTCGGGGACGCGTGCCCAACATCTGGCGGAGAGCGTGGTCGCATGGTACGATGATCCCCGCTGTCGGGAACGCCAGGTGGGTTGGGTGACTGAAAAAACGGATGTTTACTGTCGCTCTGTAAAACGTGTGGCAGTACGCTGTCAAAAGAAGAATGGACAATGGGGTGTCGGGGTGTTGCTTTCGACTTTGTCTGCTCAAGCTGTGCTGGAACTCACCGGTCAAGCGCTTACTAATGTCAGTGACCCGCTGGCTGTTTTGCTGGCCTATGTCTACTTCTATGACCAAAGAGGCGGTGGTGTCGAAACCGAGATCAAGGAAGATAAGCAAGGCTTGGGAAGCTCCAAACGCAACAAGAAGCGTTTCGTTGCTCAGTACATGCTGACACTCCTGGAAGCCCTGGCTCACAACCTCCTGGTCTGGGCTCGAAGCTGGCTGGCTCGCCTATGCCCAAAAGTGGCCCAATTTGGACTGCTCCGTCTGGTACGGGATGCTTTCCACTTGAATGGTTTGATCGTGCTTGATCAGGCTGCTCATGTCCGTAAAATCGTTTTCAATCGGGCTGACCCTTTGGCTGAAGAGTTGCACGCTGGCTTTTCTGCTCTATTCGCCCATCAGCATGTTGCCTTTATTTTGGGCGAAACTTAGGTAAGTAAAATGGCATTAATACTGACGCCATAACTGCTAGATAGCCAATTAACGCAGTACCGCATAACTTGCTATGAGATTAGATGGGCGTGAGATCTGCCCAGCGTTGTTCCAACTTGGCAAGTTGAAGGCGGGACTGTTTTGCGGAACGGGTATGCAGTCTGAAACGATCACGATGCTGGCGAATCCGTTGTCGCTCTTCGTTGAAATCCTGTGCTGTCACGTGGTTGAATGCCAGGATGGTGTCTTGCAAAGAAGCCGGACGATGGAGCAATTCCCAAGCGCCACTGCGTTGAATGATGCGACGGACCAATCCCTTTTGACCAGTCGTACGCAATAGGCGTCGGTTGAGATCGCGGAAGTCACTTTCTCGAGCGTTGTTGGTACGCGGCAAGCCGGGGATGTCGTAACAATGAAATAGTCCGGGAGCATAGCTGAGGGTGGTTTTCTGGATCGTCTCGAAGAATGGTTGTAAGCCGGGTTGCTGGTTGCCGATGGTTTTGATTTTTTTCAAGTAAGCGAACAAATCTTTCCGAACCTGCTCTGCGGAACGAGGCGGTTTTCCTGCCGGGTCTAACACGTCTTCAATATGTTCCAGCCAATCTGCCGCTTGGCGCAGGAGCCTATAATTGGTTTGAACCAGTTGAAGAGCGGCACACAACCCCTGTAACAACAGCGCCAATTGAGGGTGTGAGTGATGAGCCTGCAATCGTTCCAGACAGTCTTTGACTTCGGTCAAACGCTCAAACATTTCGATGCCTGCCAAACCGAAAGGCGGGCGTCCTTTCAAGGTCAACAGGTAACGGATGCGCCGAGAGAGGTCCTGGAGAATAGCCTGCTGTTCTTGCGCCACCAGGTCGGGAGACGCCTCGGAAGGCTTCACGGGCGAAGGAATCCCGCCGGTCACGGTCAAAACGCCTTGTTTTTCAACCTTTTCCTGGCGAATCAACGTTCCAATCTCTTGGCGCACCCCTTGCCGCAGTTCGATTTTCATGGCTTCGTCTGCTGCACTGATCGGTTCCGCTGCATTGCCAAGATAATGCGTCTGGCAAAAAGAATGTTTCGCTCCCGAAAAAACCTCGGCGACCGCGGGTACCAGGCCGCGCTGTTTATCACTCATCACCGCCGTGACCGGCCATCCCAACTCGGCAATCGGTTGCAGTAAATTCACAAAGGCCCCTTGGTCTTGCTGGCTCATCCAGCCACAGCGCAGTGTGATTCCAAGATGCAGTTCTCGCACTAACCATAATTGGGCTTCGCCTCCTTCCGGCGCCAAGCCATCCAGCGATAACCACAGCCCCTCCTGGCGGGCTATCGTTTTCAACCGTTCCATTTGCTGCCGTTCATGACAGGCCAACAAAGGCAGATAACGATAATTATAGATCGCCCGCACTTGTGTTTCGCTAATCCGCATGTCGGCGGATAGGGCAAGATGAATTTCGCTAAACGTTTGCCGCTGGATTTGTCGCTGCCAACCGATTTGGGCAATCACATCGTATCCATACGTACACCAGATCGGCGCAACTTGTTGCCAGCGCACCGACCTCAACAACTTGTCCTTTCCATAACATTCCTCATTCACACACCTTTTCGGACGTTGGGCAGTGGCAATCACTTCATTCATGGTTTGCACGGTCTTCCATCCGCTAGTACACAAAGGCGTAAATATCTTGTGAGTTAAGCGGCCAGGGCTTTGCCCTG
>CAZLOC010000463.1:0-3248 GCA_964560935.1 uncultured Anaerolineaceae bacterium
GGATCAACGAAGTGAAAGTCCGCGGCGCACGCACGATCACCATCGGCGAAGAGGACGCCCGCCTGCGTGCCAACGGCGATGACCTGGTGGTTATCCCCAAATCGGACGCGCAGATCAGCGCGTTGCTGGGAGTGCTGCCGTTGCAGTTGCTGTCGTATCACATGAGTGTGCTGCGCGGGTTCGATCCTGATTTCCCGAGGAATTTGTCCAAGACGCTGACGGTGGATTAGTTTCAACGGATTTGGAAACGGATAAACGGATGAGCAAACGGATTTCGATTCATTGGTTATATAATCGGCATATCCGTTTGACCTATCCCCCCGCCCTTCCCAAATCCCGCTACGGGGACGATGTAGGAAGGGGGCTTGTCGGTCGATAAATTTATTGACTTTCTAAAGCAATGTTTCGTCAAGAGCAAAGGCTTCTCCCCCTTGGGGGAGACGGGAGAGGGGTTCGACCCTGATTTCCCGAGGAATTTGTCCAAGACGCTGACGGTGGATTAACAATGTTCGGTGCGAGATAAATCCCTGCCTCAGTTCGTGGAAGTCCGGCCGTGGATTCCCAGTAGACCAACCGATGCAAAACAACAAACAACCAAAGTAAACGAAGATCACCCACAAATTCTTACCTTATTCTAATTGACCGGCGCTAGTTTATACTGTAAACTGTTAATACTCCGATGGGGAGTAGCGCCCGACTTTTTCGGGTGGACAGTCGTCAAGACGGAAAGAGATTTCCCGGCTGTCTGAAAGAAAACGCAAGACCATCGCCTTCTAGGCGGTGGTCTTTTTTGTTTTACAAATAGGAGAAAAATATGTCAAAACGAACTTCAACCATTGTCCGTATCGGTCAACTGAAAGGCGCGAAATTGAAAATCAAGGCAGTTAAAAATGACGGCTTGCAGGAGTATGTCACCCTCATCAATCGGGGTACGGTTGCCCAACCAATGTCTGGCTGGGTGCTCGCCAGCCTGCGTGGACAGGCATTCTTCCCATTTCCAGAGGATTTAATGTTTGAGCCAGGTATGATCGTGAAAATTGAGAGCGGGCAGTTGGAACCGAAAAAGGAACTAAAAAAATGGGATATCCTGGAGAATTTATTCTGGACAATTAGTCAGATTTGGAACAACCACAGCGATACAGCAATTTTATTTGATGCCAATGGCCTGGAAATTGACCGACTTTCCTATCCGCACGAGCGCGTGAATGGGAGCAGTGCCTACCATCGGAAAATCTTGATACGTAATGACGACGGCTTTGAAATTATCAATGATTCACTCCGCCGGGCGAAAAAAGCAACCCGAAGACAGAATGACACGTTAGCAGATCAGCTATAAAAACGATTAAAGCAAAGGATTCAATATCATGAACAACAAATCCATTCAGATTACTGAGTTTGACCTACAGCGCTTGAATAAGCTGCTCAGAGAGGCTCAACATACAGATTACTGTGGAAGTGAATACCTTGCCGAACTTCAAGCCAAACTCGGTCATGCGCAGATTGTGCCTTCCCAAGCGGTCCCGCAAGAAGTCGTCACCATGAATTCCATAGTGGTGTTACTCGATCCCCTAACCAGGAAAGAAGAAACCTACACGTTGGTCTTTCCGGAAGATGCAGATATTGGTCAAGGCAAGATATCCATATTGGCACCCATTGGTACCGCCATGTTAGGCTGCGAGGTGGGTGATTCTTTTGAATCGAAGGTGCCTGCCGGTAAACGCAGAATGAAAGTTAAACGAATTATCTATCAGCCGGAGGCGGTAGGAGATTACCATCTATAGACAAGGTATTTCTTGCAGTAGCGAGAGCACGGACATTGAGAATATAGAAATTGATAACTCAATAATATTTAGTCAACGGAGAATAAATTGATTACTGAATTTGAAACCATCATACTATCTGCCACCCAAACCATATACGATGCCTGGGGCTGGTTGGGCGTGGCAGTATTACTTACTTTTGAAAATGCCACCGGCATTACACCCAGCGAAATCATTCTGGGGCTGGCAGGCTGGATGTTGATCTCTGAACATCAACTGCCGGCCTCAATGATCTTCATCGGCGGATTGTATGCCGCTATCGGCAGCACGCTCGGGGCATCCATACCTTACTGGGCGGCGCGGCTCGGTGGCCGCCCGCTGGTGGACAAACTCACTCGCTGGGTGCGTATTGACCCTGCTCACATCACCCGTGTCGAAAACCAATTTCACCGCTGGGGCGCAGGTCTGGTGCTGGTGGGGCGTCTCATGCCCGGCGTCCGCACACTGATCAACATCCCTGCTGGGTTGGCTTGTATGCCATTCCCCGCTTTTTTTGTTGCCACCTTTATCGGCGCATACGTCTGGTGTACCCTGTTGATCGGCGCAGGCTATATGCTCGGGCATGAATGGACGCTTATCAGCCAATATCTTAAACAATATTTTCCCTACCTGCTGGCAAGCGGACTGGCAGTGATTGCCGCCTATGTATTGATTACCCGCCGCTCACTTCGGTTTGCGCCTGTAAAGATAGATGAATAGCGACCCGATTTTGTAAAAAGGAGATTTCCGTGTCCAACCAACAGCATTCTGTTTCCCATTTTCCACTGGTTCGAAAATTCTGGAAACCAGCCGTCGCCACCGGAGCTGGGGGAACGACTCTCGTCATCTGGTTCGAGGAGGTCATTGCTTTTGCAACAGATTTCATTGGCGTGATTCTCTTGACCGTTTTGGGCGGATTGATCTGCCTGTATGACAGCTTAATATTCAAGTCCCGCATCCCCCGCCGGGAGGATTTGCGGGATACGTCCAAAGGAGTGAAAAAATAAGTTATGGAATCAAATAAATTCTGGCATACCCAGACAACTGAACAAGCCTTTGCCGAACTCAATAGCCAACCTGGGGGATTGAGCCGTGTTGAAGTTATTGAGCGAATGCTCAAATATGGCACAAATGAAATTCAGGCAGCCCACCGTGTTTCGCCCTGGGAAATCCTGCTCGATCAGTTCAAGAATGTGCTCATCCTGATTTTGCTCGGCGCAACCGCCATCTCCCTCTTTCTGGGACATGGCATCGAGTCCATTGCCATCGCGGTGATCGTGTTGTTTGCGGTTCTGCTGGGCTTCATCCAGGAATATCGCGCTGAACGCGCCATTGAAGCCTTGCGGAAAATGGCGGCACCAACCGCATCCGTTCTGCGTGATGGAGTGGAAGTTAAAATCCCGGCGCGTGAGTTGGTGCCGGGAGATGTGATCCTCCTGCATACCGGCG